>NZ_JACJPJ010000001.1:0-1915 GCF_014696015.1 Oculatella sp. FACHB-28
AATCACTGCACAGTTATCTTGCTCTCTGATGCCCCGATACACCAAAGAAGCTAAGCTCTCATAGATTTTGCTGTGGATAGTAATTCCAGGCAGGGTAATCATTGAGTGCTCCCTTGATAAAGGACTGTCATCCGTCTCCCAAAGTATATCGCTTGCCAAAATTCAGAAAATTAAGCTTCTGAGTGGATTTTTGAAGGTTTTCCAATGACTACATTTCAGTGGCAGCGGGGGGAAGGTTCCAAGCGACCCCAAAATCTCGTTGCCAATTTTGAAATTATTGCGATCCAAAGTTTGCCGGTGTAAGTTCTCACGGTACTGTCAACTTAACCAAAAAAATTTAAGAGTAAGCACGGTAGTCTCTAGTGAGGTGGAATCACAGGATTATGCGGCAGATTTCAACCCAACAATCTCTTGCCAATCCTGAAAGCGTTGGTGCATTTGTTCGCGGTAGCGTTGGGCCGTGAGTTGATGTTGTTTGAGGTGGAAGTGGTCTCGAATTGGTCCAAACGCAGCAAGAAAGCGTTGTGCTTGTCCAGGTGACTTAAACTTTCGCATCCGTCGCTCTCGCAGTCGAGTCGGTTGATGCGAGTTCTGGCAAAGGTTGTTCAATCGCTTGTGCTGCCGATGCTCCACGCTCTGGAGCATCCCATTCTTGGCAGCTTCGTAGCTCTTCAACTTGTCCGTCACGATCACGCGTGGTACAAAGCCCTGCTGCTTGAGGAGCTTGCGAAAGAATCGCTTGGCTGCCTGGGTATCTCGATGACGCTGCATCAAAATGTCAAGCACGTCGCCTTGCGAATCTACTGCACGCCACAGGTAATATTGCTGTCCTTTAATCGCGATGACAACTTCATCAAGATGCCATCTATCCGTGAGATACGGTCGCTTACGGCGCACCTGATTGGCGTATTGCTGCCCAAACTTGTGACACCGTTCCCGAATGGACTCGTAGGTTGCCTCAATCCCGCGATAGAGCATCATTTTCTCAATGTCTCGGTAGCTTAAGGGGAAGGTGTAGTAGAGCCAGACACAGTAACCAATGATCTCGACGGGAAAACGGTGACGCGGATACATAGGCAGAATAGACAGGCAAGGCAGATTTTATATTTATCTCTTGCTCGGACTTAAGTTGACAATACCGCTTACCTTACCATTCGCTGCTTTTTGCGACACAACCTACATTAGAGGTTAAAACCGTCATTTGAACCTGCTAAGAGCTAATCTACAGACGCTCAATTGTATCACCTGCTTTGACCATTCCTTCAACTAATACCGCTCCATAAACCCCTGCATAGCCTTCATGGGCTTTCGACACGTGCTTGATAATAGCCGGGTTTGCCTCTGATGTATCTGGGTCCAGGGTGATCATTTTGCAGCGTGGGTCACGCTCCAACACAGTAACCTCCAGCGTATCCCCAATCTTTAAGCGCATGCCAATCAAATCTGTTTCATAGAGGGGTGGTTTATCTTCGTTCCACTTAACATAAAAGTTTGCTCGAAACCGTCGTTCGTCAATCTCTATACCAAGTTCTTGAGTCAACACATCTCGCATTTGTAGCGAAAAGAAGGAAAGAGGACGGCAGTCAAACTGACTCCTGTGAGTAAAGTGTATTCTCAAGCTGTCATTCCCAGTTAACGTCTTTAGGTGATCCAAAAATCCTTCACCCTCAAGGTCATAAACAGTGCCGTCAGGAGTTTCCACCTCAACAACAAACCGGTTAGTTTCTGGATAGAGCGGATTGACTCCAGGTGCCATAGCTTGGGCAGCATCAAGCGCTTCAGGTTTTAGGGTAGCGCTCACGGAAACTGTCAGATCTGGGTACTCAGATCACCGCTTTTTTCATCACCTCTTATCATCAGAAGCTTCCTCTTTCCCATTTGCGATTAGATGGCTTGAAATAAATCTTTCAATTCA
>NZ_JACJPJ010000010.1:0-3610 GCF_014696015.1 Oculatella sp. FACHB-28
CTAGAGCAGCTATAGGCTTATGCTAGTGCACTTAGCTTGCTTCTACTTGAGTGACCGTGGCGTACTACAGAATGAGGCTGTTTTGCCTGATTTTCCTATTCGCCAACAGCAACAGTAACGGAAATTTTTGGTCGTAAGGACATAAAGCTTGTAGAGCGGGATTTCTGGCGATCGCCTTGATCGGATGCTTACTTGCTTGAATTGTACTTGGGGTTTAGTCCTAGCATCTGGTTCAACTCGAAAAAGTTAGTTGTTTTAGCGTTAAGAGCTTTGCCCATCTCAAGCTAAAACGTTTTATAGCTTCCGTGTTTCTGTATTTGCGGAAACACGGAAACCTGTTAAGGAATTACACAGTATGCTCATCCTGCTGTAGTTTGATGTACTCTTATTTCTGTAAAGCCGTAGAATCGTGAATCAGTTTTTCTGTAAATCTTTATTTCTGGAAGTATGAAACTTTCTATTCAGAATCAAAAGGGAGGGGTTGGTAAGACGACCCTTGCTATCCACATCAGTCATGTTTTGGCATTGACCAGAGCAAGAGTGCTGTTAGTCGATGCTGATCCTCAAGGTTCTGCTCGTGACTGGGCAGCCGCGCGAGAAGACAAACCTCCCTTCTCAGTCATCGGACTCGACCGCCCTACCCTTCACCGAGACCTACCTCCTCTCGCTAAAGATTATGACCACGTTGTGATTGATGGTCCACCCCGTGTCTCAGACTTAGCTCGCTCTGCCATCATTGCTGCCGACTTAGTTGTTGTTCCCATTCAACCCAGTCCCTACGATGTATGGGCAGCCAATGAAGTGATTAAACTGATTCAAGAAGCTTCTGTATTTAAGGAAAACTTGAAATCTGTATTTGTAATTAATCGTAGAATCGTAAATACAGCGATCGGGCGAGATGTGGGGGCGGCTTTGGCAGAGTACTCTCTTCCTGTCCTCAAGACGGTGATTAGTCAGCGGGTAGGTTTTGCAGAATCTGCTGCGGCCGGACAGACTGTGCTTGATACAGACCCTAAAGGGGCAGCAGCCAGGGAAATCCTCGCTTTGACGAAAGAAATTTTGAGTTTAGGAGTTTAGAGAATGGCAGGGAAGAAGGTTAGTTTTGGTCGAAAGCCAGGTGCCGTAGAAAAACCTGTGGACGTTGAAGAGTGGGTAACCAATCGTGAAGCTCTGGTTGAGATAGATCAACCGCCAGCATTAGTTGAGACAACCAAGCCAGAAAAGATTAAGCGGCTTACCCTAGATATTCCTGAAAGCTTACATAAAGCCATCAAACTAAAAGCAACCAGTGAGGGGGTAACGATGGTTGAGCTTTTGAGAGAACTTCTAGAAGAACACTATGGATCTAAAGGCTAACCGCAATTAAAGGATTACGTATTTACGTTTTTCAAGATTTACAGAAATACGACGATTTAAGTGATGGCTTGTTACGTGAGCGCCTAGCGTCAAAGTACGTATTCGGCTCACCGAGATAAAAATGAGGTTGATGAATTCTGCAAATCTGTAATTATAGAATTCATGAAATACAGAAATAGGAAGGACTGAGTGAGCGAGATAGCAGCAGGGTATGGGCAATTGCTGGGCGAGATTAAGCAGCGGATTCGCTCTGCTCAATACGCGGCCCTCAAGTCAGTTAATAAGGAACTGATCGCCCTCTACTGGGACATTGGCAGGCTGATTGTTGAACGGCAGCAGGGCGCAACTTGGGGCAAGTCGATCGTCGAGCAGCTTGCTAAAGATCTGCAAACTGAATTCCCCGGTATTAGCGGTTTTTCTGCTCGCAATATTTGGAATATGCGGAGCTTCTACCTGTCTTATAGCCAGAATGAAAAACTGCAACCATTGGTTGCAGAAATTAGCTGGAGCCACAATCTGGTAATCATGGAGAAGTGCAAGGACGACCTAGCACGAGAGTTTTACATCCGAATGACCCGTAAGTTTGGGTGGACAAAGAATGTCCTGGTTCAGCAGATCGAGAACCAGTCTTATGAGAAAACCTTGCTGAATCAAACCAACTTTGATGCTGCGGTCGCAGAAGAGTACCGCAATCAAGCGAAGCTTGCGGTGAAGGATGACTACGTTTTTGACTTCCTGGAACTGGGAGAAGAACATTCTGAGCGCCAGCTAGAGACGGCAATTCTGGCAAAAGTGCAGCCCTTCCTACAGGAAATGGGAGGGGTGTTTAGCTTTGTTGGCAGCCAGCACCGGCTAGAGGTAGGGAATAGAGAGTACTACATCGATCTGTTGCTCTACCACCGTGCTCTCCGGTGCCTAGTAGCGATCGACCTCAAAATCGGAGAGTTTGAGCCGGAGCATGTCGGCAAGATGCAGTTTTACCTGGCAGTGCTGGACGACAAGATGCGGATGCCTTTCGAGAACCCGTCGATCGGCATTATCTTGTGCAAGTCGAAAGATAAGACAACAGTTGAGTATGCGTTGAAGGATGCAACTAAACCGATTGGGGTAGCAACCTACCGCGCCTTTTCTGCTTTGCCGCAGGAATTGCAGGGGCAATTGCCAGGTCCTGAGCAAGTCGCAAAGCTATTAGAGGGAATTGAGTAAATCTGTATTTAATGGCTTCTGTAAATCTGTAAATAAAGGAATAAAGAAGAACTAACCGTTCTTCCCCTTCTTTCGAGACTTCACTGCCTCAATAATTGCCTTAGCAGCCAAGAAGCTCATAGATCGCTCTTCCTCTTCTGCCCACTTTTGCAAGGCTTCCTTAACTTCAGGCGGCAAGTAAACCGTCAGCGGTTCCTGAGATGTCGGCATGGTGCAGCTTTTGATCATTTGCATGATCCTAGCTTTGATACTGTAAAGACAGGTAAAGCACAGTAGAGCCTGGTACATTCAGGTACTTTCTAGTACTGTTGTAAGCAGTAAGGTAATGTACCTAGCTTCACCATCATGGAGATAAGATAATGGCGTGTCTTAGACCCCTTCCCCTCTTGTGGCTGCTGTCACTCCTGCCCTTGTTGCAGAGTTGTCCGGCTCCCGCTGACGCAATAAGCTCCCCAGCCACAACTCCCGCTCCGGGCACTCAGCCCTACGGGTTAGATGGAACACTTCAAACCAAAGACATTCTGACCCTGCAATACCTAAGCTTTCCACAAAGCTATACGGCAATCAAAGATCGCTTTGGCTTTCCCGCCTACCGAGACTCGCAAGCCGACTACTATAAATTGCCCAACGGCAACTGGGCAGCAATCTACTACAACAGCAGCGGCAATGCGATCGCCTACAGCTTTAGCGACAGTGACGGCAACTAAATCAGAACCTGAACCTGGCTCATGGCTACAACCTGGAAGACAAAGACGGGTGAACTGAAGCAACACGTCTGGGAAGAGTGGGAACAACTCAACTCATTCAAAGGCGTGCTGGCTCAACCCCAAAACTTTAAGCCCGAAGTGCGACAGTTTGGCGACCTGCGGTGTAAAGCAACCTGGGTCAAAGCCCTAGCGCGCTTCACAGCCGTCAACGTCTACAAGTCCTGCCTCGATGCCTACAGCTTGATTTTGCATGACTTCAACTTCAAGCCGGAGCGTTGGGACTACGAATTTAGAGAGCTAATCCTCAACGAATTCTTAGCTATGCCTGATGCATTAGACCT
>NZ_JACJPJ010000100.1:0-22770 GCF_014696015.1 Oculatella sp. FACHB-28
AGCAGCACTTGGAACACGATATCGGGGGGCACCTCGATGAAATTGAAAGGGGTCCCGGTGCGTTCATTGCAGGTGCGATAGCACGCCTTGCAGCGATACATCGCGTAACCTAAGGATCGAGGATTAAATAACGTGTAATTCTACTATCTCTATCTGTAAGCTAGAGAGATAGGTGAGTAACGAGTGAATTGATGCAGCCCTACCCTACCCAAATAGAAGCCCAGATGCAACGGTTCTGTCGCAAAAAATCTTTTTAACGCTACCTACAGAGTTGTATTATGCATACTTCAACACTGCAAATAGTGTTTCCTAAAGTTTTGGCGACAGAACCTGTCCCCTTGACTGATTCCCTTCACCTGTCCTTTGCGAATCATACTCATTGCTTCAATTCCTCTGAGTGTTCGTCTTGCCGTGTTGAATGAGCCGAATCCCATCATCGGTTTCGTCAGCCGCTTGGTGTTCCGATGATCCTGCTCGATCACATTATTCAGGTATTTACTCTGCCGCAATTCGGTCTGGGCTGCCAGCGTTTCATCTGCTTTCAACGCTTCAATTGCCACTGGATAGGCAGCGTTCTTATCGACCGTGATTACCCGTGGAGTCTGAGTGTGAGTCGCCTTCAACACGTTGTGGAAGAATCGTGCCGCTGCCTTGCCATCCCGGCTTGCACTCAGCATAAAGTTCAGCGTGTTGCCCATTGAATCCACCGCTCGATACAGATATTTCCACTCCCCTTTGACCTCGATATAAGTTTCATCCACCCGCCACGAGTCGTTTTTCAGATTCAGATGCGGTCGAACTCGTTTGTCTAGTTCTGGAGCATAACTCAATACCCACCGATGGATCGTGGAATGATCGACCTCGACCCCTCGCTCTGCCATCATTTCTTCCAAATCCCGGTAGCTCAGAGGATAGCGACAATACCACCGCACATTCAACACGATGATTTCTGGTAAGAAGTGCCGCCACTTGAACAGGGATTGAGATGCCATTTAGGGTAAGGAGGTCAGAGAAAATTGAGCCTTCCTACCTTCTCATTTTTGCGACACAACCCAAATCTATGTGATTTGTGTCACGTGATAGATTATTGGCGCAAGAAAAGATTGTAAATTTATAGGTGTGAATGACTGTATAAGTTCTTGAGATGAAAACCAGGAGTTTGATCTCATGGTCAAAAGATCTCTCCGGGCCTCGTCTTCTGGGATGCAACAAGCAAAGCGAGCTTTTACTTACAAAGGATGGACTCAAGAAAGTCTAGCAGGGGAAGTAGGGTTAAAGACGCGCCAATCGGTTTGGCGTTTCTTTACGGGGCAGCCTGTTGAGCGGCAAACCTTTCAAGAGCTTTGCTCGATTCTAGACTTAGACTGGCGAGACATTGCGATCGATCCCCCCGCAGAATTTCCTGAACTTAGAGAGGTTACGATTGCACCAGTTACAGACATTAACACCCTAGTACGTCAGGTAAAATTGCAACGGCAGGATAAAGTCCAAGACCAGTGCGGTACCTTGCAGTTGTTGAACCTCAGCCACCCTGTCAAGATTGACGACCTTTACATCAATGTCAACATTCTAGAGGAAATTCCCAGCCAGCAGTGGTTGGAGTTGGCTGACCTGCAACGCATCACGCCCCAAGAGTGCACTCAGCTTGACCCAGGAGAAATGTCTCAGACTCAAATGGCAGGCGTGAAAGCCGTCGAAATCTACTCGAAGCTGCGAGTGTTGGGAAAACCGGGGGCAGGTAAAACTACTTTCTTGCAACATCTAGCGATTCGGTGCAACCAAGGTAGCTTTGCGGCTAATCGAGTTCCAATTTTTGTCAGCTTGAGGGATTTTGCTGACGAATCTAGAGCAGCAGATGAGTTGAGCTTACTCAGCTTTATTTTTGACGACTTTCGCACGTCGGGCATTTCAGACCTTTCTGTGCTTGAAACTCTACTGCAGGCGGGCAGGGTGTTGCTGTTGCTAGATGGATTAGATGAAGTGCTTGAGCAAGATCGGAAAGCGGTTGTCAACGAAATTCGCCGACTTTCTGAAAAGTATCAACAGAATCTGTTTGTTGTGACTTGCCGCACAGCGGCTAAAGCTCCGAACCTTAGACGCTTCACCGATGTGGAAATAGCCCTATTTACGCAAGACCAGATTGTGGCATTTGCTCAAAAGTGGTTTACAGCGCTGACGAAGACCACGTTTCAAGCTGGGCAAACACAAGCCATTCAGTTCGTTCAGCAGCTAGGTTTGCCTGAAAATATACCCTTTCGTAGACTTTCTGTGACCCCGCTGTTCCTCCATCTTGCCTGCTGGGTTTTCCAGCATCAGGGCAGATTTCCCGCTAAACGAGCGGAGTTTTATAAACAATGTTTAGAGCTTTTGCTCAGCAAATGGGACGAAACAAAAGGCATTGAGCGTGACGAGATGTATCACGGCTTGTTATTGCCCCAAAAGCTCAAGCTGCTGAGCCAAGTTGCAACCGTCACGTTTGAGCAAGGGCATTACTTTTTTGAACGACAAGCCGTTGAACAACAAATTGGGGACTACATCCGTGATTTACCCAATGCTGCAATCGAGCCAGAGGAATTGCAATTAGACAGTGAAGGGATACTCAAGGCGATCGAGTTACAGCATGGAGTGTTGGCAGAACGGGTGCAGGGGATTTTCTCCTTTGGTGATCAGATATTCCAAGAATATTTTACGGCTCGAAAAATTGTTGCCAGTCACAATCTGCACGCGTCCGATCGAGCATTAGAGCAGCTAGCCAGCCATGTGACTGAGCCTCGCTGGCGAGAAATCTTTTTGTTGACCGTTGCAATGCTGCGAAGTGCAGATTCTCTCGTGCAGTTGATGAAGCAGGAAATCGATGCGATCGTAGCTCAAGATCCATATCTGCAAAAATTTCTAACCTGGGCAAGCTATCAATCTCTTACTGCCCAGTCTGCTTCCATCCGCGCCACCCACCCTCACAGCGCTCAACATGACTGGCACTTCAGCCCAGAGCAACAAGAAGCATTGCAGCAATACTATGGTGCCAATCAATTGTTGATCGATTGTCTCAACAGCAATTGTAAAGTGACCGCTGCTGTGCGGCAGGAAATTGAAACCGCTTTGTTATTACCTCAAAAAGAACTTGAGGAGTAGGAATGAAGTAATTCTAAGCAGCAATTTGAGTGATTCGTTACAGCTATAGATAGCGACAGCTTTTTACCTTGCCCCTTTGTTTGCGCAATCTTTTACCCTTTGTCCCTTATCCTTTAGGGCGAAGTTTCTTCAAGCGATCGCGCAAATAGTTCTCCACTTCCAGGGCAAGGAACAAACGATTGATAGTGGAATTGAACAAACGTTTAAGAACGAAAAGATTGAATCAATCTCTTTAGGTGCGTTCTATGTCTACTTAGTGGTTTCTGCCTGTAGGGGAGGCATGACTACTTTTTGGGCTAACCCCAGTACTTTCAAACTTTGAATCGCCCACCATGTAATATCCACCTGCCACCACTTCCAGCCAGCCTTTGCCACTTTAGGGTAAGCGTGATGGTTGTTATGCCACCCTTCTCCAAACGTGAGTAAAGCTGCCCACCAGAGATTACGTGACCCATCTTCAGTTTTAAAAGTGCGATCGCCAATCAAATGCGTAGCTGAGTTGATCAGCCAGGTTGTGTGCCAGAGCAACACCACTCGCACAAACACCCCATAGACAACGAATGACCAGCCTCCCAGCGCATACAGCAGTAGTCCTAGCGGTAGTTGCAACAGCAGGAAATAGCGATCGAGCCAGGTGTAAAACGGATCGCGTGCCAAGTCAGGTGCATACTTACGATAGGTTTCGGTTGCAAAAAATTCAGGGCGGGGGTACATAATCCAAAGCATGTGGCTCCACCAAAAACCCCGTCGAGCGGAGTAAGGATCTTTATCAACATCTTCGGTAAAGGCATGATGTAAACGATGTCCAGCGACCCAAAAGATGGGACCACCCTGTAGGGCAAGTGCCCCTAGAAGCGCGAAGGTATGTTCTAGTGCCTTGGGAACCTGAAGGCTACGATGCGTTAGCAAACGGTGATAGCCCAGACAAATGCCAATGCTGCCAAAAAGCCAATGAAGCGCGATCGTCACCCCCAAAGCAGACCAAGAGAAAAACCAGGGTGCAAGCAGCGCTAGGGCATGAACAGCACTAAAAAAGGCGACATTCCTCCAGCTTAATATAAGCGGTTGCTCCCCTATTGGAGCAGAGCTTAATGATTGAACAGTCACAAATTCTCCTTCAAAATTCCTTAAAAATGATTCTGGTGTAAAAACTACAGGCTGTACTGCTTGAAGCGAATGGGCAATTTAGCAGCCAATCAGCAAGTGTAGAGTAAACAGCAGTGATGTTATAGCGAAACGCAGAATCAAGAGTTTGTTAACACGATGATTGATGCAACTAGAAGCCTGGTTAACAGCTTTGATTTTGAATCAAGCTGCACACAAATCTGCCTCATTGAGCAATACCATCGTTTCTGCCCCCACTCTGCCAAAATCAGGATTTAGCCCCAGTGGCATCTCGACAAGATACGCCCAAGTTCCAGCGTTGGGTTTGTAGCTTCGCACAATTCCCTCTCCACCCACAAAGCTAACCCTTTGCATGGGACGAAATATAGGTCGCCTGATTAAGGTTGCAGTCATCTGCAGAGCTCCTCTAAATTCTGGTTCGATGCTTTCTACTAAAACAGAAAGCATCAAATGCGTTTTGTATCTTCTTGGGTAAAGAAGTCAAACACTATCTGCAACTTTTGAATGTTTTAGCGATGTTTGTATAACTTATACACAGGTAAAACACTAACTTGGACAAGATCTTTAACAGCAAAGCGTCATACTTATTCTTGGACATCAATGGTCATAACGCTCTACAACACTCATTACGATGACTCAAATTCTGGATAGTCTGCCTGCTGACAGTGCTAACCGCATTCTCTGCTGCTATGTGAATGACACTCACAAGCTGAAGATTGCCCGAATCACAAACATCTCAAATTGGTACTTTGAGCGTATTGTTTTTCCAAGAGAAAGGCTTTTGTTTGAAGCACTACCAGAGGCTCAGCTCGAAATATACGTTTCGGGGTTTTCTACTGCTGCTCTAATCGAGGTCATGAATTGCGATCGCTTGGTTGTTAAAATCCCACAAGCTCAACAAGACTGCCTTGTTCAGCACAACTAAAGCTTACGTCGTTCGGGTATCTCTTACTTCAACTAGTTAACAACTTCTAGCAAATGCAGTTAATCAGTTCTGACCAACAATATATTCCTACTAGCCAACCAGCCAATGAGCAGTGGAAACAAACCCTTGCCCTTGAAAAAGAAGATGAAATTGTGCTACTGCGCGAACAGATTGATTCCCTTAAGCAATACTTATCTGAGCAGTTACAGCAACAGCAAGTGATAGAGCAAGATTTACACTATGCTAGACAAGAATTAGAACTGGTGAACGCAGAAATTCAGCTCATGGTTGAAGCAAAATGCTTGTTTTTTGAAGAAATCAAGGAATGTATGAGGACGCTTCCAGACAATGGAAAAGCTAGCAAAGAGGCGTTCTTGAGATTATGTAGCAAATTCTATAATGAAATCAATTTTTCTAAAGAATCAGAACCTATCGAGGCTATCTTTAATTGTAGAACGGATTAACGACAACTAACCCGCCCTACTTAAGAGGTTAATGCTTCAGTTGAGCCTAACCCATCCTGCGTTCAAGTATGCCTGATGATTTAGTAACCGCGAGAGAAGCTATCTCGGCGATTGCCACCACCAGATGAATTTCTGTCTTCACGGGGTTTAGCTTTATTGACCTTGAGATCGCGCCCCATCCACTCAGCACCGTCTAGGGCATCAATGGCAGCCTGTTCTTCAGTCTCTGTCCCCATTTCTACAAAACCGAAACCACGTAGCCGACCCGTCTCACGATCGGTCGGGAGCTGAACCCGCTTGACTGAACCGTATTCTGCAAACACAGCCGTCATATCAGCTTCTGTAACCTCATAGGACAGGTTACCCACGTAAATTGACATAAACTAATCTCCAAAAAAGGAATGTAGAGAGTGAGATTTCGGAGAGAAGCCCGTCAATACCAAATGTATAAAAACGTTCAATAGTTGAAACAAACACTACAACCGATTCTTAGTCCCGACTACCATCATAGCGCTTTAAAGAATAGTCGGTGCTTTAATTGTTATGTTGTTCTCACTACCGTTCAACAAATCGTTCAAAAACCATAAGCTTCTGATCACTCAGGCTGAATGCTTAGTAATGGAAGTTCAAGCGTGAAGTGGAGCTGTCCTGCTGTGGTTTCGACGGCGATCTGACTGTCTAGCTGTTGGATGAGCTTCTGTACTAGTGCTAATCCTAATCCGGTGCCACCTTGCTTCCAGGGATCAGCATTTGGAATTCGATAGAACTTATCAAAAATATGAGTGAGTTCATTGGCAGAAATTTTTTCGCTTGTGTTGCTGATTTGAATTTGCATTGAGTTTGCCTGCGATTGGATTGTGACTGTAATTTGTCCGTTCTGAGGCGTGTATTTGCAGGCATTGTTGAATAGCTCTGTTAAAATTCGCTCTAAGGTTGCCGCATCGGACATCAGGACAGGCAAATTTGAGGGGAGATTTATCTGAAAGGTTTGCTGGCGATCGCGCGCCCGTTCCCGAAAAGGGGCAATCACTTGAGGAAGCCAGTCACATAGCTGGATGGGTTTTATGCTGAGAGGATGTTCACCTGCATCCAATCGCTGAAAGTCTAGCAAATCATTAATCAAGCTAATTTCTCGATCGCACTCCGCATCTAAAATGTTGAGATATCGATCGACCGTATTTCTTTTCTCTAATGTTGTTACCTCTTCAGCAGCAGTTCGCTCTTGCTCAAGCGCAATTTTTAACATCCGAATTGCCATTCTCATGTTGGTAATAGGGGAGCGAAGTTCATGAGATGTGGTGCTGAGAAAACTATCTTTGAGTTGGTCAAGTTTTTTCATCTCCTGAATCTGAACTTGCGAAGCTTGATAGAGCCGAGCCTGCCGAATGGCGATCGCACACTGGTTTGTAACTTGCTGCACCAGGCGAATTTCTGACTCAT
This sequence comes from Oculatella sp. FACHB-28, assembly GCF_014696015.1. Classification (NCBI taxonomy): domain Bacteria; kingdom Bacillati; phylum Cyanobacteriota; class Cyanophyceae; order Oculatellales; family Oculatellaceae; genus Oculatella; species Oculatella sp. FACHB-28. The sequence continues at coordinate 7,087 of NZ_JACJPJ010000100.1, forward strand.
AAAAAACATCCTGCTGTGGCTTAAATAACCACAAGTCACCTAAAACGCCCTGATCATCAACAATAGGACAAGCCAGAATTGTAAGATGCCGAACTGGGTTCTGCCCAATCTCACAAAACTGAAAATGTTCACCCTGTAGAAGCTGGTAATAAGCTTCAGGTGAGGTTCTCATTAAGATAACCTGTCCTAACAACGAGGGTGAACGGGTAACTCCCTCAACCTCAAAGTTTGTGAACTCATAGCGGACTGTGGACGTGGCTAAGTCGAGGTCGTACAGCGCAGCATCACAGCAGATTACACCCAGTACGAGTGCTAGTTCCTGTACCACGGTCTGTAGAATCTGGCTTTCATCCAAACTGTCCCGCACTTTGTCGGTAATGCGTTTTAGACCCGCCTCAAAATCAAGCGCCTGCTGTAACTCAGCCGTACGCTCTTGCACTTGTCGTTCTAGTTCTGAGTTGAGGTTTTCTAAAAGCCGTTCGACTTGCTTGCGCTCGGTGATGTCGCGCAGCAGCCATCGCAGGCTAGCGATCTGACCCAATGCATTGCGAACTACAGTAACCGTTAGCGCTGCATCAAAGGGCGATCGCTGGGGTGAACGGAGACGAATCTGCCAATCTTGCAGCTTGTCTAACTGCTGTAACCGATCGAGTTTGAGATGAAATGAGGAACGATCGGGCTGATCAATAAAAACTAGCAGCGGCTTGCCGACCAGAAACTCTTGGGAAACATTGAGGAGAGTCGCGATCGCATTATTGGCTTCCTCGATTCTGCCGTTGGCATCTGTGACCAAATAACCATCTGGTGCAAATTCAAACAGTTCGCGGTAGCGCTGACGTTCCGATTCTACAGCTTGACGAGTGTTAACTAACGCTTCATTTTGAAGATGCAGTTCTGCCTCAGATGCCTGCAATTCTTCTAAAACTGCCTGAAGCTCTGTCAGCGCTTCTGATAAGAGCGCTTGCTGTGATTCAGGTAGGTCGTTTGCCCGTTGTTGCAGTACCCATGCTCTTTGATACACCGCCTTTAACTGTGGGGATACCATACCTGTTAACCCTAGCCTGTTTTAATGGCGGTTGTTGCCTACATTCTACGGAATACGGGCAGATATGCTCAATCTATCTATTAGTCTTGACCCTGCACTTCCTCCTCGCTTACTCGTCCACTCAAGTTTGCCACCATCCGGATCAATTGAGTTGGCTCAATCGGTTTAGCGATGTGTATTTGAAACCCCGCTCCGATCGCCTGTTGCTGCTCTTGATCGCTGACATAAGCTGTAATTGCTGCTGCGGGAATCTGTCCCCCAGCAATCTCGTCTAATGCTCTCACCTGCCGAATCAGCGAAAACCCATCTTCATCTGGCATTCCAATGTCAGCCAGAAGTACATCATATCTGCTGGGAGATTTAGTCAAAGAGGCGATCGCTTCTCTACCTGAAGTAACCGTCTCAACCTCTGCTCCTACATCTTCTAGGATGTACTTCACCAAGTCCAGGTTATCCACTTCATCATCCACCGCCAGAATGCGTAAGCCTGCCAGGGAGGGAACTTCCTGGTTTACGGGTTCTGTATCTTCCTCTGTTATAGGTTCTAAGTTAATCGGCAATGTCACCTCTGGGGGCATTGAACGGAGAGGGAGTCTCACCGTAATGGTGGTTCCTTGCCCTTCACCCAGACTTTCAGCTTGTACTGTACCGCCATGCAGTTCTACAATATGCCGGACGATCGCCAAACCTAACCCCAACCCCTGCCTCGTTTTCGTGGTGCTAGAGTCTCCTTGACGGAAGCGATCGAACACATAGGGCAACAAATCTAGCGGAATGCCCTGTCCACTGTCGTTGATGCGAATTTCAGCATCAGCTTGCATCGATGCTACCGTGATTTCTATCCGTCCACCGGGAGGCGTGAACTTAATCGCGTTAGACAGCAAATTCCACAACACTTGCTGGAGGCGATCGCTATCGCCCACAACGGTTGCAGTGTTTAGCTGCGAAACGATTTGAATCGTTTTTGACTCAGCGGCAAGTTGAACCGATTCGATCGCAAGATTTACAAGGGAGACCAGATCTAGCAGCCTCGTGTTGAGGTGCAGCTTGCCACTGGTAATGCGAGAAATATCGAGCATGTCCTCAATCAGTTGAGATTGGGCCCTAGCGCTTCGCTCGATCACTTCTAACCCACGAGTTGTGGCTGCCTCATCAAGCTGACGGTTGCAGAGCAATTGCGACCAGCCCAGCATCGTATTGAGCGGGTTGCGGAGTTCATGGGAGAGGTTCGACAAAAATTCGTCTTTGGCACGATTAGCTGCTTCTGCCTGTTGACGGGCAGCCTGTTCCTGGCTCAGGAGTTGCGCTCGCTCGGCTTCAAACTGCTTGCGATCGGTGATGTCTTCAACCGACAGCAAAAGTCGTTGAGCTTCCTCAGTTTGAATAATCTTCCAGGCATTCAGCAACATGACTTTGTGTCCAATCCGCTCAAAATCATGCTCGACCTCAAAGTTTTGCAAATCTGTATTGTTGGTCAGAACGTCTTCCAGAAGCGATCGCAGTCCGGGAATATTCCACTGACCGTTGCCCAAATCAAACAGTAGCGTCTGCGCGGTTTCAGGAGGAGCCACCTGAAACGTGTCATAGAACGATCGATTGGCGGTATTCACTCGGAAATCGGGCTCCAGCACCAGCAGCGGCACTTGCACGGTTTCGACGATCGCTTCGGCATAGTTCCGGGCTGCTTCGAGGGTGGCAGCACTACGCTTGACGGCATCAATATCTAGCAGCACCATCACCACGCCATCGATCTGGTTCTCAGTGGTGCGGTAGGGGCGCATCCGCAACGTATACCAGTGCCCTCCCTGAGTTTGCACCTCTAGCTCCTTCACACTGAGGGTTTCCAGCACCTCCAACAGTAGCGACTCTAAGTCTGGGATGTTGAGATTGGCTCTGATGTCGCTCAGGGGTCGTCCGGCATCCCCCGGGATGAAGTTGAATAAACGCTGTGCCATCGGCGTGAAGCGGCGAATGCGTAAGTCGTTGGTCAACATCAGAATCGGGATGTTAATGCTAGCCAGCAAATTGGTCAGATCATTATTGACCTGATGCAATTCCCCGTTGCGGCTACGAAGTTCTTCATTCGTGGTGTTGAGTTCTTCGTTGGTTGCCTGTATCTCTTCTTTAGCAGTTTCTAGCTCCTCATTGGTGCTTTGCAGTTCCTCATTGCTGGACAAAATTTCTTCATTGGCAACTTTGAGGTCTTGATTGGTATACTCCTGCTCTTTAATAATTGCCTGCAAATATTCTTGAGTTGCGGCTCGTTCCTGGTTGGCAGCGGCAAGTTCTCTCCTGAGTCGTGCGTTCTCCTGCTCTAGCTCGCTCTGAGGAATATCCGAATTGATCGGGCTGGGGCTGCTAGTAGGGGGGATGTCTTCAAACAGCACTAAAAAGCGGCGTTCTTCAGTCGGTGGAATTTTAAAGGGAATCACCTGAAGGTTAACGACTCTGGCGTGTTCACTCTCTTCTAGGCGGAGACCGTTCTTAATGACAGGCATTTCTTGTCGTTGGGCTTGATAAATAGCAGCCCGTACCTCGACCAGCAGGCCATCCCTTAATAAGTTGAATAGGTTGAGGTTTGCAACTCCAGAGACGAGTTTTAAGTAGTGATCGACATTTCCCCGAAATTGCAGCACCTGCATTTTGTCGTCAAGTACCGCTCCCACTGGAGCGTAATGGTTAGCAATCAGGTGATCGATCTTTTTTTCTAAGTCAAACTCTTCGGTTGGGGCAGGCATTGGCTGGCGATCGTTCGCCTTCGGCAACGGATAGTTGCTAGGGATGAACGAAAATATTGGACGAGTAGCAGTAGGATTCTTAGCGTAAAGCTTGTACTTTTTCTCGACTAACGTAAATAAGTCTGAGACTTGACCAATGCTCTCAGAGGTGCCCAGCAACAGAAAACCTGCTGGATTAAGACTGTAATGGAAGATCGGCATAATCCGCTTTTGCAGTGCGTCTCCCAAATAAATCAGCAGATTGCGGCAGCTAATCAAATCAAGATTAGAAAACGGGGGATCGCTGCCTAAATTTTGACGGGCAAATACACAGAGTTCACGTACCGCCTTATTGATTTGAAATCGCTCTCCCTCAATGGCATGAAAAAAACGGCGGCGGCGCGCCGTTGACACTTCCACCATCTGATTCTCGGCATAAACGCCTGCTCTGGCTTTGTCGATCGCTATTTCGCTGATATCCGTCGCAAAAATCTGGATCGGGAATTGGACAGACTGATCCTCCAAAAATTCCAGCAGGCAGATGGCGATCGAATACACCTCTTCACCCGTCGAACAGCCCGCCACCCAGATCCGAATTGGCATGTCAGCAGATTTGTTTTGCGTAATCGTAGAAAAGACTCGCTCTTTCAACAAGTCGAACGCGTCTGGATCGCGGAAAAAGCTAGTCACATGGATCAGAATTTCTTCATACAGAGCCTTGACCTCAGCCGGATGCGCTTGTAGATAAGCAACATAGTCCTCCAACTGTTCCAACTTATACAGCAGCATTCGTCGCTGAATTCGCCGATTGATCGTGTTGGGCTTGTAGCGGCTAAAGTCAACCCCTGTGTGCGATCGCAGTAAGGCAAAGATCGTCGCCAGGGCATCGGCAGGTTGAGGTAATTCCTCCGCCAAGCCCGGTGACTGTGAGTGGTCCAACATCGGATTGCGACTCAGGTTTGCCAATTCTTCAGCAATTTTTGCGGGCGGCAGCACAAAATCGACATCTCCCGTAGCAACCGCCGTATTTGGCATGCTGTCAAATTGGGCTGTGTCTTTACACTGAGCAAATGTCACCCCGCCAGCTGCCTTGATTGCTTTCAACCCCAACGATCCATCGCCATCTAACCCCGATAAAACGATGGCGATCGCTTTGTGTCCGCGATCGGATGCCAGCGAAGCAAAAAAAGCATCCCCCGGCATATACCTGCCAAACACCTTCTCCCGGGGCGACAGTTGCAGCACACCGTTTGAGAGCACCATTTTGGTATTAGGCGGAATCACATAAACTTGGTTTGGCTCTACGGTTGTGTTGTTCTGTACTTCGCGGACTGACAGTTGTGTGACTCTGTTGAGAATCTCGCTCAACAAACTCTCATGATCTGGCGCTAAATGTTGAATCAGCACAAATGCCATTCCAGTATCGGTTGGAAGGTGGCTGAGTAACTGCGTGAAGGCTTCTAACCCTCCCGCAGAGGCAGCTACTCCCACAATAGGAAAAGGTGCATCAACTGGTTCCCCAGTTAATTCAAATATCGGTGGTTGCGAGGAGTCATAAGGCATAGGTTAGTCAGGCATTCACTGTGGCAGCTATCACCTTTACTCTAAGATGATTTACTCGATCGCGTTGTGCTTAATTAAGCTTTAAGTAAAAGCCGTACCACAACTCTCGATACTGAGGGTATTGAGATTCGCATCGCTCATTCCCCTTCCTACACGTCAAGGTACAACCCCATTGAACATCGTTTTTCCCTCATTTCACACGGGTTTGTCAAGGAGTAAGTCTTAGAGTGTTGAAATGGTTCGAGACTTGATGGCAAAGTCGAAGACACAAACCGGGTTTAGTGTGATGGAAACGATTTTAGATAACGTTTATGAAACAGGACGAAAAGTAACTCAAGAGTTTAAGGAGACAATGGAAATTGTATTTGATGAGTACTTACCCCAGTGGAATTACACAGCAAAACCACAAAACTGATAGTGTGATTTATTTGATTCTCGCTCCTTAGTTTGAAGCGTTTATCGGTGGTCACTGGTACGCCTTTGATGCGACCCAATCAGAACCATAGGGAAATCGGATTGCGATCGCCTATGGTTGAGATGCAGCAGATGTCGCATTAGCCACTCAATCTGGACTTTTAACCCTACCTGAAATGAACTCTGGGTTCAGGCAGACGAACCCATAAATGGTTAGAGACAATCATTCTGAATTAGAATGGAGAGATAAACAGCGATCACGCTACATGTCGCGAGGCGACCAGCCTGGTGCTAATACAGTTTTAAGGCACTTTGTAGATCAAGAAAGAGGTTTCAGATTGCAGGATTTGAAGTATCTGAGCTTCGTTTAACTCTGTTAACTATCAATCCAACTTTGTCTCAAAAATAGATGAATTCCTTTTGTCTCAAAGCGCACAAAAGACAGAAGTAAGGCAACAGCCTATCAACCGCTCACTCTCATTTTTTAGCTTTTAAGGGATAAAAAATATGACTTTTTTGTTTGATTTTTCACGAAATTATTGCATTACAATCTGCGCCTTTTTGGTGCCCTCTAATCTTTTGTTAACCTTATGCACCCTATACCTGGTAGTCAGGTTTCAATCCTCAGCCCAGGTTTATTGGTCAGCCTTTGCGGCGAGCCTGTTTGCGTTGGTTTTGCTGTTGCACGATTTTACCTGGTTCAGTATTGGAGTGGTCATGCCTCCTACCTACATTTTATTAGCCTTAGCTTGCGTTTGCCTCAGTCTGAACATGTGGGCGGTCGCTCATCCAGCCAGTATGAAGCAACTACTTAAAGAATTCACATCGATATGGCACAGAAATATTGCAATGGTGACCAATCACACGTTCTCTCTTAAAGCGACAGAACGCAATTAGTTCATTGAATACTTCCAATAGACTTGTTGGGTAATAGCGAGAAAAGCGGCTGAAAGCTATGTTCTGCAAAGGGTGTAGCGATTTCTGGCAGAAATAGCGGCAAAGCTTGCTGGGTAAAGTTTTCAAGGGGTTTCGTTCTATTTCCCGACAACTCTAACGGACTGGGGGCACGATCGCCACCTTTTCTTGCCCCTGCCAAATCTCTGCAGCGATCGCATGAAGGGGCGTATCGGCTTCAGCTTTACGGTACACCACCAGCACACTAAACACCAGTTGACTCAGCGGTTCAAACTCGACGGGAATTTGTTCTAGCTCACCCTCCTTGCGACTGCGACTGCGAGTCTGATTAATGCGATCGCGGTTTCTGAGTAAGGTGATTCCTTCGACGATGCGCGATGCCACCTATTTCCTTGATAGCATTCTCGGGAATGAGACGGAGTTGACCATTCTGGAACATACCACCGATACTCCAGGCTACACCGAACTCATCTTTGCCTTCTTTGATCTATTAGGGTTATCCTTCTCTCCTCACATTCGCGATGTCGGCACCCAGCAACTCTATCGCATCAAACGACAATTACCTGACGCTGATCTCAAACCCTTGTTCAAGGGATGGATTAACTGTCAACTCATCATTGACTACTGGGATGAAATGCTGCGAGTGGCAGGGTCTCTCAGGTTGTGTCGCAAAAACCAGTCAATGGTAAAGTAAGCAGACTCAAACTTTCCTCCTTGCCCTCCGATGTCTACTCCTGCTCTGTTTAAGTGGCGGCACTTTCTGCCTGAAATTATCCTGTTGAACGTGCGCTGGTATTGCCGCTATCCCTTGAGCTACCGAAACCTGGAGGCGATGATGGTCGAACGAGGAGTGGAGGTAGACCATTCGACAATCAATCGCTGGGTGCTGAAGTATGCTCCTGAGTTGGACAAACGCCTTCGACCTCACCTGAAGCCAACCAACGACTCGTGGAAGGTGGACGAAACATACATTCAAATCAAAGGGAAGTGGAAATATCTGTACCCTTGCTGTGGATTCCCAGGGCGATACCTTTAACTTTATGCTGAGCGCAAAGCGGGATAGCAAAGCAGCAGCACGGTTCTTTCGTAAAGTGTTGAAAGCCAGCCATGTCACTCCACCACGCGTCATCAATGTGGACAAGAATGCGGCTTATCCGGTCGCCATTGAACGGCTAAAAAGCGATCAAACGCTGGCAGCCCAGACCGAACTGCGGCAGGTGAAATATTTGAATAACCTGATTGAGCAAGTTCATCGCAACATTAAGCGCATCGTCAAACCAATGCTGGGATTCAAGTCTTTCAACAGTGCCAGACAAACGTTGAGAGGAATTGAAGCGATGAATATGATTCGTAAGGGACAGATTCAGGGTGTTGAGAGAAGCGATGTGCGATCACAAGTAGAATTCGTGTCTCGAATTTTTGGACTTGTTGCTTAATTGAGTCCAGATTAAGCCATTTGTTCGTTCCCAATAGTTTTTGCGACAGAGCCCGACTTGCTACATCACACCGCTACCTTTACCCCCAATAATGTGCACATCAATATTTTTGAGCAGTCGTAACAGTTTGTGTGTAAGCGATCCACGTAAGATTAATTTCCAATGTGATCGCTGACTTTCACCAATCACAATTTGAGTGATGTAGTAGCTTCTAGCAACTTCTGCGATCGCCTTTGCTTTGTCATAGTCTTTGGCTCGAATAAATTCTCCGCCGAACTCCTTGCAAAGCCGTTCACAAGTCTCAACGTGCAAACTCTCTGCTTTAGTGAGAAAGCGGTCGGGATCATCAACAAATAAACAGTAGAAGGGTGCGTGCATATATCCGGCAATCCGGGCACCACGCCGAATTAACTGAATCGCATTGGGATAGGTTGAAACACAGACTAGAACTCGCTCATGAATACTGCAAAAAGGAGCATCCGTTTTGGTTCCATTGGATGCTTCCTCAAGGGCATCTTCTTCAATGTTGTCAGCGACTTCTCGTAAGGCTAATTCTCGTAAGGCAATCAGGTTGCGCCGCTGAAAAAAGTTTTGCAGCGATTGCTCCACTTTCTCCATCGCATAAATTTTGCCGTCCCGTAGTCGCTCCTCCAGGGTTTCAGGTGTGACGTCAACCACAATCACTTCATCGGCTTCTTCTAGGAGGCGATCGGGCACGCGCTCTCGCACCACTACCCCTGTAATCCGAGCAACTAAATCATTCAGACTCTCCAGATGTTGAATATTGACAGTGGAGTAAACGTCAATTCCTGCTGCCAGAATAATTTCTACATCCTGATAGCGTTTTTCTCGCTGAGAGCCAGGAACATTCGTATGGGCGAGTTCATCTACCAGAGCCAGTTGGGGTTGACGCGCCAACACTGCCTCCGTATCCATTTCCGTTAGGACAACTCCATTGGGGTTGACCTGCTGGCGTGGCACCATCTCCAACTCTTCGGCTTTTTCTGCAGTTTCCTTGCGTCCGTGGGTCTCCAGCAGCCCAATTACCACATCGACTCCACATTGCTTGAGTTGATATGCCTCCTCCAGCATTTTGAAGGTCTTGCCTACACCCGGAGCCATACCAATGAAAATTTTGTGCTTGCCCCGACGGGCAGGACAGATGTATGTACTGTCAGGAGAAGAATTTGGAGATGGGTACATGGGTTAACTTGCAGGATTCAATGCATCGAGAGCAAGATTGAGCTTTAATACATTCACACCAGGTTCACCGAAAATACCTAAGAATCGCCCCTCTGTATTTTGAACAATTAACAGTTCCACTTGATTGGGCTGAAGCCTACGCACTCCTGAAATCCGTGTAATTTGCGCTCTGGCTGCCTCTGGTGTGATGTGGGGATCAAGCCCAGAGCCGGAGGTATAGACTAAGTCTGTGGTAGGTTGAATCCCCACTTGTTTCAATTGGGTTGTTGTTTCCTGGACTCGCTTGAGTAGATTAGGATTGGAAGGAGCCAGGTTACTTGCACCCGATATACCAGTTTTAAGAACATCTGCTTCGTCGTTCGTAGGATTAGCAGTGCTGTAGTTGGTGGTGCTGGGGCGACTGTTGAAGTAGCGATCGCTTGTAAACGGCTGTCCAATCAAGGCTGAGCCGACGGGCTGACCTTGAGTATTGGTCAGGATGCTGCCGTTTGCCTGAAAGGGAAAGGCGATTTGCCCAAAGGCAACCATGACTAACGGATAAATCAGAGCGGTGGTGACCCAAAGTACTAGGGTCGATCGAATGGCTCGACCTGCCTCGCGTGCGAAACTCATTAAAACTTCTCCGGTACAAACATGACAAAGAATAGATAAATGGAAAGCACAACAGTTCCTAGTCCCAATAGCCCCAATGACCAGGCTTGAGTACGGGAGAATTCATTGCCACTGGACGCATAAACAACAGGGGCAACGACCAGGTTGAAGCACAATGCCAGGAACAAATACAGGGGTAATTTTTGCCTGCGCCATTCTAACCAGGACTCTGAAATAAACTCAGTAGTTTGAGCCAAAGATGGGGGTTTGGAGTACAAATTATCTTTCATGTGTCATCCGTTAGTTGCGTATCTTTAAAGCTGAAGAAACGTTCAAGAGCTTCTTGATTGACAAAAAATCCTTCGTAACCTGACCATTCGGGAGGTGCATCTTTGTAGTACTCCCACTTATCTATATTTTGAGGAATTAAAGAGTGAAGTTGATCCAGTGAAATACCAAAGCACTCACAGAAACGAGTTCCATAAATTTGGAACTTTAGTCCAACCTCAGCATTGCTGTTCATGGGTAGAAGGCTAAGAACAACCTTACTTCCCTTCTTGAATGCAATTGAACTTCTAGTAGGTTCAGCACGAGTGAAATAGGTACTGAAAAGGCCTTCAAAAGCCTCTTTGTATAACGAACCAACGCCATTATGATTTGCTAATTCTTGAAGCTCCTCATAAGTTAAATTAGGCTTTCTCTTGGATGGTGCTTTTTCCTGAACACTTTGCTCTGCCCGATTTAGTTCAAGTAGAAATGTTCTAGCGATTAGTTCCTGTCCATCTTGATTCTTGAAGTACTGGAACTTTGCAACGTTGATATTAACCCCGTAAGTGTCAGATAGATAGTTAATAATTCTCTCGGTACTGTTATCAACGTTTGAGGCAACGATCAGCATCCTATGCTGATCATTCAGAACTTCCGGTAATTCAACACCAAACTTTTGCTCAAAAGCCTCCTCAAGGTTTTTGCTATACCTACTCTGCAGATAGAAATTAGCAATCTCTGTTATTTGCTCTAGAGAAAGATTTTTAACCCAGGAGGCATAATCTAAAACTTGAGCTGTAACCTCTCTTGGGGTTTGATCTCTTTTTAGTTCAACAATGACTAAATCTCCATTGCTTGCCAAACACAGTAAATCAATCAATAACCCGTAGGAAGTTCTAACCTGTCTACCGATAATTAGAAGATCCTCAGAAAGGATTGAAATATCTTGTTCAATCCACTCTTCTATACGAGTTTCTAAGTTCAAGCGAGAGCGTTGAATCTCCTGCAAACGATCATCAGGCTTAATTTCCCAAATCCTAATTTCCTCTGACATGAGCCTTCTTTCACGTAAATTGCTCCAATACTAACTAAGGCAGCGGCAAGATTAGATCGATCGCCTTAATTGCAATAAACGGGGCAATGATGCCACCCAACCCATAAATCAAAATGTTGCGTTGTAGCAGTTGATCGGCGGTAAGGGGTCGGAACTGTACACCTCGCAAAGCTAGAGGGATCAGGGCAGGGATAATCAAAGCGTTGTATATCAGGGCAGAGACGATTGCTGATTGGGCACTCTTTAAGCCCATGATGTTGAGCGCACCAATCCCAGCCGTCGCAAAAATAGTGGGAATAATCGCAAAGTATTTGGCGATGTCGTTGGCAACGGAGAAGGTGGTCAACGCGCCACGGGTGATCAGGAGTTGTTTCCCGATTGTCACTAGGTCGATCAATTTAGTTGGATCAGAATCTAGATCAACCATGTTGGCAGCTTCCTTTGCCGCCTGAGTGCCAGAGTTCATGGCTACTCCAACATTGGCTTGAGCCAGAGCAGGTGCGTCATTGGTGCCATCTCCGGTCATGGCGACGAGCTTGCCTTGAGCTTGCTCACTGCGAATAACATCAATTTTGTCTTCAGGGGTGGCTTCAGCAATAAAATCATCCACTCCCGCTTCCTGAGCAATCACCGATGCAGTAATGCGGTTATCCCCGGTAAGCATGATTGTTCTGACGCCCATGCGGCGGAGTTGGTCAAATCGTTCTCGTAATCCCGGTTTTACGATGTCCTTGAGGTAAATTACACCGTATAGTTCATTGCCCTGGCAGACGGCAAGAGGCGTTCCACCTAAGCGGGAGACACGTTCATAGGCTTCATCCAGAGTTGTGGGAACCTGACCACCTCGCGATCGCACAAAGCCTTTGATGGCATCCACTGCCCCCTTGCGGTACTCCTTGCTATCGAGGTCAGTTCCACTCATACGGGTTCTAGCTGAGAACTCGATTCCTGCTGCAGGTTGTCCATCCAGGTCAAATTTCGCGCCTAATTTTTGGGCTAACTGAACGATCGATCGCCCTTCCGGGGTTTCATCAAATACACTGGCAGCCAAGCAAACATCGGCAACTTCCTGCACTGAATGACTATTGACGGGGATAAACTCGTCAGCCAAACGGTTACCCAAAGTAATGGTTCCAGTTTTATCCAAAACGAGTGTATTCACATCACCACAAGCTTCTACAGCACGTCCAGAGGTGGCAATCACGTTGAATTGAGCGACTCGATCCATTCCGGCAATGCCGATCGCACTCAACAGTCCGCCAATCGTGGTGGGAATGAGGGCAACCAGAAGGGAAATCAAAATAGCGATGCTCGTTCCAGAACGTAAACCATTACCTGTCGCTGTTCCAACAACACTGTCTAAAAAGCCAGCAATGTAACCAGAAATAGCTGGGATTGTGGCGACAACAATCAAAAACACCTGGGTCAACACGGCTAGCAACACCGTTAGCGCAATCTCATTCGGGGTTTTGCTGCGTTCGGCTCCTTCTACCAGAGAAATCATGCGGTCGATGAACCCTTGCCCTGGATCAGAGGTAATTCGCACAATCAGTTCATCCGAGAGCAGGCGAGTACCCCCCGTGACGGAACTAGCGATATCTGTACCCGGTTGTTTCAAGACCGGAGCCGATTCCCCAGTGATGGCTGATTCATCCACCGAACCAATGCCCTGAATCACTTCACCATCTGCAGGAATCATGTCTCCCGCTATCACTTTCACCTGATCGCCCCGACGCAATTCAGTAGAACTGACATCCTGAATCGCACCATTAGGCAGCATTTTGCGCGCAACTGTATCACTACGGGTCGATCGCAATGCATCCGCTTGTGCCTTTCCTCGCCCTTCGGCAATGGCTTCGGCAAAGTTGGCAAAGAGCACTGTAAAGAACAAAATGAACGTGATAATGCCATTGAGTATTCGTTGCTGACCAACAGTTTCCTGAACTGTGCCAAACAGGTTGGGACTGATGGTAACCAGCAGAGTCACGATCGTCCCTAGCCACACCACAAACATGACGGGATTACGCACTGCTACACGCGGGTTCAACTTAACAAATGATTCTCGAATGGCGCGTTGATACAGTCCCTTGCGATCAGCTTTTGGGGTATGTTTGCGATCGCCCCGACGACCACCGGGAACCTGAACTGGGCGAGAAGATGTAGATGGAGAAGATCCGTTTCTAAGTTTCATAAATGCTCGAAACTCCTACCCAATTCCGTTGACCATTTGAAATAACTCAGCTACTGGACCCAACGCCAGCACCGGGAAGAAGGTCAGTGCACCCAGAATCAGAATTACGCCAGCCGTTACTCCGGTGAATAACCCCGTATCTGTTCGGAGGGTTCCAGCAGTTGCAGGGACAGGTTGCTTGCGAGACATACTATCGGCAAGGAAGAGTAAAGCAATGATCGGAACATAGCGTCCTACCAGCAAGCTAAAACAGGTACTCAGGTTCCACCAGAGGGCGACTGCACTGGTCGTTGCACCCGCCGCAATCGCGATTGGCGAAGGTTGCGAATCTGCCAGTCCTTCAAAACCAGAGCCATTGTTGGCGGCAGCGGAAGCGTATTCGTAGATGACCTGGGTTAAGCCATGAAAACCGGGGTTGCTGATTCCCTGGAGGTCTGGAAATGCCAGGACGATCGCCCCGGGAATCAGGATAGCGATTGGGTGAACCAGCAAAATCAGGAAACTTGCCAGCACCACTTCCCGTTTCTCAATCTTGCGTCCCAAAAATTCGGGTGTGCGTCCCACCATTAACCCGGTGGCAAATACTGCCAGCATCAGGTAGGCAAACAGGTAGGCGGTTCCCGTTCCCTGTCCACCAAACACAATTTGTAGGAACATGTTGGACAGAGTAGCAAAACTACCATTGGGCATGAAAGAGTCATGCAAGCTATTGACAGCTCCGGTCATTGTGCCAGTTGTCGCCACGGCATACAGAGCAGATTGCGCCCAGCTAAATCGCACTTCTTTGCCTTCTAAGTTGGGAGCCTGATCACTACCCAGTAAGGGATTGACCAGTGGATTGCCGTTGTATTCCCCAATTGCCGTAACAATGATAAATCCAACCAGAATGCTGAACGGAATCAGATAAATTAACCAGGATTGCTTGATGTTGTTGGCAAATATTCCGTAGGTGTAAATCAACGAACTGGGAATAGACAAAATCGCCACTAATTGCAGCAAATTGGTAAACCCACTCGGATTTTCAAACGGATGTGCGGAATTAATCGCAAAGAAACCGCCGCCGTTTTCACCCAGTTCTTTGATGATTTCAAAGTGAGCAACAGGACCACGGGCGATCACCTGATTGATTGCTGGATCTTCCAGGGTAGGAACAACTAGGGGACCTGCCAGGGTTTCTGGCACACCTGCAATAATCAGGATAATCGCCCCCACAATACTGATGGGCAACAACACACGGGTAATCGCTCGCATCAGATCCACATAAAAATTGCCCAGTGGTCTGCCCGTCAATCCTCGAATAAAGGCAATCCCCACCGCCAAACCAGTCGCGGCAGACGTGAACATAGGGTAGCCCAATCCCCACATCTGGCTAGCGTAACTGAGATAGGTTTCTCCAGAGTAATGCTGTTGATTGGTATTCGTAATAAACGAAATTGTGGTGTGCAACGCCGTATCCCAGGTAGGAGCAGGAATCCCAGTTGGGTTAAATGGCAAAAATGGCTGAAACATGATGATGGCAAAAATCAGTATCGCCATCACCGCATTGCTGTAGACGATCGCCCGGGCATACTGCCAGCCCGTCATATTCTCTTTCGACCTCACCCCAATTAGTGAGTAAAGCCCCTGCTCAACTGAATTGAGAACCGGATCAAGTAGAGTTCTCTCTTCCATGAACACCTTTGCCAGATAGCGCCCAAAGAAGGGGGTGAGTGCCACGACAATCAGCAGCGTCAGCGCGATCTGAATCCATCCTTGCAACATGAGTCATTCAACTCCGACATCGGTGAATAGGCTGTTGCTGAATTGATGAGCTATCAAATATCTCAGCATTGACCGAGAACTAACAACTCAACTTTTCAACCGTCCCTACTCACTGATGGTGAAACTCCAATTTAGGAATTACAAGGTATAGAGCAGCATTTACTGCATTTTTTAGATCACTGATATAGCTCCCAAGGAGAATGTTTAGCCGTTGTTTAGATGCAAATTTGTATTTGCAGATATAAATTTGCATCTAAACGCGAAGTGAGCGTTGTTTTCAGGTAGAGCTACGTAGAGAATCGCTAGACTTTTGGAATAGGGCTAGCTCAATAACTGTCCTATTTCAGGAGCCAAGTGTTGCAATTCCAACATGTTTTCCGTTCAAAAGACTGGTATTTGGGGCGTTGCTGAAACCGTAATGGTTAAGTAGGTAGAGGAATAGCTCGATACTTCAAATAGTGAAGCAGCAAACGGAGTGAACATTTCAACATCTCAAGGGATTTGGAGTAGCACAAGGTTTTACGGTG
>NZ_JACJPJ010000101.1:0-152117 GCF_014696015.1 Oculatella sp. FACHB-28
CTCACGCGTTACTCACCCGTCCGCCACTAAAGTCCGAAGACTTCCGTTCGACTTGCATGTGTTAAGCATACCGCCAGCGTTCATCCTGAGCCAGGATCAAACTCTCCATTGTAATTAAACAAATTCGAGATTTGTTAGGCTCCCGGAACTTGACTTAGTCCCGGTTTTCTAATTTTGTCTACCTTAGAATCGAAACTCTAAAGCAAACTGATTGATTTAACGGGGTATAAGTGTTATTCTGACTTTCAAACTATTAGATTTTCAAGGTTCGGGGTCGAAGCCAGTGCCTTCCGTTTCCGTTTGGCTCTCTCTCGACCGCTTAACCAATATAACGAGACATCCAAGAAACTGTCAAGCATTTCTGGAAAGTTTTTCGGGAAACGCTGGAAGTGGTGATACCGCAAGGGCTCCAGCCCCTTGGAGGGGATTGAATTAGTTCAAAGACGTTGATTTTGAGATGGGACTGTAATTTTTTCTGAGTTACTTGGCGTTAGACGACGGTACATTAGGTTAGAGAAAACCTTGAGACGCTAGGGAAGCTAAACTTCGTGAATTTTCAATCGGTCATCGCTAAGCTGAGCGAGTTTTGGGGCGATCGCGGCTGTTTGATTGTCCAGCCCTACGATACGGAGAAGGGGGCGGGTACAATGAGTCCCCACACTTTCCTACGGGCAATTGGTCCTGAACCCTGGTCGGTTGCTTACGTTGAACCTTGCCGTCGTCCGACAGATGGGCGATATGGGGAGAACCCAAATCGTTATCAGCATTACTATCAATATCAAGTGCTGATCAAACCTTCGCCAGACAACATTCAAGAGCTCTATTTGGATTCTCTGCGAGCTTTAGGCATTCGTGCAGAGGATCACGATATTCGGTTTGTGGAGGATAACTGGGAATCTCCTACATTAGGAGCCTGGGGAGTTGGTTGGGAAGTTTGGCTGGATGGAATGGAGGTAACTCAATTTACCTATTTTCAACAGTGTGGGGGAATTGATTGCCGTCCAGTTTCAATCGAGATTACCTATGGCTTAGAGCGACTAACGATGTATCTGCAGGAAGTCAATGCTTTCACTGAGATTCAGTGGAATGAAGCGGTAACTTATGGAGATGTGCATTTTCAGGGAGAAATTGAGCATTCAACCTACAACTTTGAAGCATCTAATCCTGAGTTGCTGTTTACTCTGTTTGGACTGTATGAACAAGAGGCTGGACAGCTTATTGAGAAAGGGCTAGTCTTGCCAGCACTTGACTATGTGTTGAAGTGTTCACACAGTTTCAACTTGCTAGATGCTAGAGGTGTGATTTCGGTTACTGAGCGGACGCGCTACATTGGCAGAATTCGTGGGTTGGCACGGCAGGTTGCTTATCTCTATTTGAAGCAGCGAGAGGAGCTAGATTTTCCGTTGCTGAAAGCTAATAGGGCGGAAGCAGCTTAACTTAAAATTTCGGTCAGAGTTGTTAAATCAGGATGATTTTTGGCGTGAAAGTATTACTTTCACGCCTTACGAACTTTGGTTTTCTCCTTCATCTGAGGAGAGGGAAATGTTGGCTATTCTTTATGACAAATGTAGTCGTAGATTTCTATATAATCCTTGCCAGGGTAGTTCCATGAGTAGTCGTAGCTCATGCCCTGTTGGATCAGATTTTGAAACTCTTTGGGTTCTTGGTGCCACAAATCCATAGCCCGATCCATGGCGGATTCTAAGGCAGGAAAGTCTGATTGATGGAATACGTAACCGTTACGCTGTTCGGGTAGGTGGTCTTGATCAAAGTCCCGGTCAAAGACTGTGTTTACCAGCCCTCCTACACTTCGGACGATGGGTACGGTGCCGTATTTCAGTCCGATCATTTGGGTTAAGCCGCAGGGTTCGTAGTTGCTTGGGACTACGATCATGTCTGCTCCGGCGTAGATGAGATGGGATAGTTCTTCGTTGAAGCCCAGTTCGAGGTGAACGTCTGGGTTGTCGTTTAAGAAGCGTTTTTCGTGCTGGAAGTGGGTGTTGATGCTGGCTTCAGTTGCAGAGCCTAGAAGCACGAATTGTGCACCGCGGTACAAGGCATGGTAAATGGCGTGGTGTACGAGGTGAACGCCTTTTTGGTCGTCTAGGCGACCGATGTAACAGATGATGGGTTTGTTTTCTTGGCGCAGGAGGAGGCGATCGCGCAACGCCTTTTTATTCTCTGCTTTGCCCTCCAAATTCTCTTGGTTGAAATAGTGAGGAATGTAGCGATCAACTTCTGGGTTCCAGACGTTGTAGTCAATGCCGTTGAGGACTCCTCTAAATTTGTCCTGAAAAGCGTGTAGGGTATGACCTAGACCATAGCCGGTATCAGTAAAGCGAGCCTCCCAAGCGTGGTGGGGAGAAACAGTCGTGACAAAGTTTGAGTAAGTGATGCCCCCTTTCATGAAGTTGAGGGCAAAAGGACTGAAATTGTCTTGGAGGCGATCGTATTGGAAGTAGTAGGCTTCCTGGTTTAGTCCTGTTGCCTGAAGGGTTTCAACGCCACCCATACCTTGGTGCTTGAAATTATGGATGGTGTAGCAAACACGCTGGTTTGCCATTCCGTGATGCTTGTACATCTCGAAAAGCATGACTGGAACAAGTCCAGTTTGCCAGTCATGGCAGTGAAGTATGTCAGGGCGTTTGTTGCTTTGTAGCAGAAACTCTAATGCGGCTTTGCTAAAGAATGCAAACCGCATATTGTCGTCGGAGCAACCGTAATAGCAGCCTCGGTTGAAGAAGTTGTCGTTGTCATGCGGCTCGATGAAGAAGCAGAGCCGGCCGTGAACCCAACCGCAGTATACAGAGCAGTGGACAGCAGCATCGTACCAGGGTACCCACAGATCACGGTAGGACTCGTGAAGCCCCCAGATATGGTCGTACCTCATGCAGTCGTACTTGGGCAGAATAATTTCTACTGTGTTGCCCCGAGCCTCTAGTTCGCGACTAAGACCATAGACTACGTCTCCTAGACCGCCAGCTTTGATAACTGGAGCGCACTCAGAGGCAATCTGCACAATGTACATTTCTTATCCCCCGCTGGATACATACCAATTTTTTAACTTTACAAAAGTATATTATTTTGGATGGCTAGGCAACTTGACTATCAAAAGTCAATGTAACCAGCGCAAACGGGTCAGAAGCGTCACCCTTGCGAAAGGGATTGCTGCTAACTGGTTCAATTTATGAAGCAGGTTGATATGTCGTAGGGCGTATTTGTCTTAGCTTAGGGGTTTCCTAGCTCTAGCTGATGTTAGATAAGCCTTTGAGCCAACGGTTAGAGAGGTTTTTGAGCGATCGCCCCACCTGCTGCTTTAAGCGCCAGCGTTGAAATGCCTTTTCGTAGTCCTCTCCATCAGTCTGGTAAGTCTTCCAAGCATTGAGAGCAATGAACAGTCCCCAAATCAAAGCAATGTAGAGCGACCAGTTAAGTGGACTACTGGTGAGCAAATCGAGCATCACCAAAAATGTATTGACAATGCCGTACCTGGCTACGCTTCTACGCAACCTGCTTTGCCGATACATAGCGAAGGCACGTTGCTCTCGTGCTTCTCCTTGTTGCGTCAACCATTCTTGCTCTGCGGATTGAAATTCCTCTAGCGAGATTCCCAGTTCTGCTGCAATTTCCAGGAGTTGCAGTTTGGAAATTTCTCCACGCTCAATTTGACGAGTAAACGCAATTTTGAGGATTTCTTGTGCTTCCTCTTGCTCGTAGATATCTGTCATCTAAGTTGCCTTTTCAAGGTAGACCAGTCAGGCTGCTCTAGTTTGTCTGCTTAGATGGTGCTGCTTAATTTGGGTAATGCAGACCGCTCGCAGACTATTCCTAGTTTATCGTCACCCTAATGAAAGGAATCTCACTGCCACGGGATTTGCTCTAGTAGGCTATCCCTCGGTAGGTTCGTTGGTAGGGGGCATTTGGCAAAGCTTTGGTCTCTTGAGCAGGAAGTTGTTTGGGCAGAGATTGAGTTGGAAGGGGGCGATCGCGTTGAGTGCGCGAATCTCTCTGTTTGGCTGGAGCAGTAATTAACGTTAGTACCTGTTGCCAAAATTCTTCTGCTTGTTGAGGATCAGGAATTTTAGTGGCGAGTTCGTTAATTAAGCGATGGTAGGTAATTTGGGGGAACTTATCGAGGGTTTCCTGAACGTACACGCTGGCGATCGCTCCTACGTAGTAGGACAGAGCTTGCTGACAACGTTCTACAAACCAAGGCTCAATATCAGTCAGGTTTCTAACTGGAGGTTGGCTTGAAGGTAAGGATGGGTTGAGCCTCTTCGTTCCCAAACTTTGGTTGAGTTGGTCGTGAAAGGAGGTTTCTGTAACTTGAGAATTTAATTTATTTGGCTGATTACGGATGGGCTCCAGTAGCTTTTCAGTTTGCCAGACCGTAAATAAAGTTTCATCTTCAACCAGCAAACAAAATCTGCCAGCTTTAGATTCTCTTTCACAGTAGTCAGTTGCCACTTTGTGAAAAAGTTTTCGCAGAGACAAGACTCTTTTAAACTGCTTTTCTTCAAACGTTAATTCAGCAGCGGAACCATAACCAATGCCTCTAGAACGCAGTTCTTCGGCAGCAATCACCAACACTCTGGAACTTTCCTTCATCTTTCTGCAATTTCTAGAGAGAACACAGGATCACAGCTTCGGAACAGATGAAATATGGTGTGCCTTGGAAGAATTCCAATCAGCCAATCGGTCGTTCATGTTAAGTAGTAATAAGCCATACTACTGCCCCTTGATTCTTCATCCGGACGTTTTTGGTTAAACTCACCCTGTCAGGCGATGACAATGTTGTAAAAATGTCATATACGATACATTTCTAAGCTTTTGTCAGATTTTGTAGAAGGGTGGAGGCGCTAGGAGAAAGGTTAGTGAAATGAATATAGAAGCCGGGTTCAACGTCGTTAGACTGTCCTATGACTTTGGCGTAGAGATCGCCGGGAATAGTTGTACCCTCGTGCGGGTTGAGCAAATTGAGCTTGATGTCTCTGAAGAATGGCATTGGATGAGGCGATCGCACCTCTGCCCGCTTTCCTGAAAACTTGACTAAAGTGCCCGCAACCATTTGCCCAACTAGATTTCTGCCGTCAATTAGGGCGTATCGAATGGGTACTTCTGGAACTAAGGGGACGAGAACAGTGTGGGGATCAGGAAGCGACAGGCGATAGGCACCCCCGATGCCGCCAACTTCGTACAGCTTAACGGGTGTATGAAATCCCTTCACCTCAACCTCGGTTTGGCTGAAGATGCTGAGCAAGGGTTCAACTTCAGTAAAAGTTGCTTCAGAGATTAGCACTTGCCCACCTATGCTGGAAGACTCAATCCGAGATGCTAAATTGACCTGACTGCCGATTGCGGTGTACTTT
Source organism: Oculatella sp. FACHB-28 (assembly GCF_014696015.1). NCBI lineage: Bacteria > Bacillati > Cyanobacteriota > Cyanophyceae > Oculatellales > Oculatellaceae > Oculatella > Oculatella sp. FACHB-28. Next base: position 5,370 of record NZ_JACJPJ010000101.1, read on the forward strand.
GCCCGCCTTTGGGAGCCAATATTGCCGACAATTGCTTCTCCAGTATTGATTCCTATTCCCATTTCTAGGGTTGGCAGATTGAGCTGTTGGTTCTGCTGGTTGATCTCTGTTATCGCCAACTGCATTGCTACTGCACAGGCGATCGCTCTTGCTGCATCATCTGATCTTTGAGTGGGTGCACCAAACAGGACAACAATGCCGTCGCCAATCACCTCATTAATGTTGCCGTTATATTGACTAATGACGTGAGTCATTCGTTCTAAATAGAGGTTGAGCAGTGTGACGACTTGCTCTGGCGAAAGCTGTTCAGAGATGGCAGTAAAGCCTCTCAAATCAGAAATCAAAATTGTGATTTTACGGCGTTCGCCGCCTAATCTTAGACCTTCTGGAGTTTCTAGTAAATTTGCTACTATCTCTTCAGTTAAATAGCGGCTAAAGGTATTGCGGATGACTTCAGCAGATTGAGCGATGTAGGTCGTAGTGGCGATCGCTGCCCCACCTAATGCTAGAAATGCAGGAACGATAGGAACCCACCAATTTGCCAAAAATAAGAGGTAGCTAATACCCCATATTCCACCGCCTGCTAATCCCAAGCTGAGACTAATTTTGAGGCTTTGAATCAGGGTTGTGTTGTTTGAAGTCATGCCTCTGTCGCTCGCCGAAGCCGCAACTGAGGGGTGTCGTTGCTGCCAGACTAAAAACGCTCCCACGACTGACCAGCTTAGAATCCATAGCCATTCCAGCGGCTCAGACCAGGTTTGTAGGGGAGTGCGTCCGGTTAGAGCAGAGGTGAGCAACTGGTTCGTCAGGTTGGCATGGATTTCAACCCCTGGCGTAGGCGGTAGGATCTGTAGCAGTTCATTGTTGTAGGGAGTGTAGTAAAAGTCGCGCAGGCTTTCTGCGACTGCGCCGATCATGACGATGCGATCGCTCATTAAATCTGCTGGAACGCGGTTTTCTAGCACGTCCTGCACAGACACCACTTCAAAACTGCCCGTGCCGCCTCGAAAATCTACCAAAATCTGATATCCGTCTGCTGCCGTGCGAACGTAGCCGCCATCATTGGGTTCCAGGGGTGGAAATACGGCTTGTCCTAAACGGATGTATTCTTCATCGGTGAGTTCAGGATAAATTTCTTCTGGTTCTAGATAAAGAGCGGCTAGGGTGAAGGCAAATCCTAGTACGAGTTCGTTATTGCTGTTGGAGAGGGAAAGTAATCCTCGTCGAATCTTGCCATCGGCATCCAGAATCACGTCACTGGCGCTAATCTGCCCTAATTCGGCTAACACAGGTGGAGGCGCAACAGCTCCGGCGTTGGCTGTCCCGACTACTTTTTCAACCCCGATCAGGTTAGGCGTTGTCCTAAAAACTTCGACCAGATCGGCATATCCTGAATCGACTGGCACATCGCGATAAAGGTCTAACCCAATTGCTCGGGGCTGCTGTTGCTTAATCTGGTTTAAAAGCTGGGTCAAGGTAGCATCAGAAAGCGGCCAGCCATATTCCTGTAGGTCTGGTTCTGTAATGCCAACAATGATGATGCGGGAGGTATGGGGTTCTGACGGACGCAGCCGAAAAAACTGGTCGTAAGCCGCCCATTCCAATGTTTGTAGTAGACCAGTCAGCCGAAGCAAGATCACAGCAGCAGCAGTACAAGGGGCTGCGATCGCCACACCCCGCCAATGCCAGAGGATTGGCTTCAGCTTCGTCCACATAGTCAGGTCAGTAGTAAGTTGGGCAAGGTAGACGCTTCTTGAAGGAGCGTTTGCCTTGATGCTGTGGAATTAGGGGGCTAGACCTGGCTTAGTTTATCGAGGTGCAGCAGTTGATTAGGGGGGCTTGGGCGATCGCTGCGTCTAGTCCAACAGATTGCAATAGTGCTTGCCAGTCTGCGGTCAACATAGCATCTTGAGGCTGGGACTGGTGTAAATCTGCCAAGGCTTGTAGCGCATCATACCAAATTCCGGCTTCGGCGTAGAGCCGGGGTCGATCTTGCGGATTAGCCTGCTGCAAGCTGTTGAGTAAAGCCGCACTGGGTGCAACGGTTTCAACCCAGCCTGCTATGACTGCATTTCTGGAGCGATCGTCGTTGTCGCAAACGAGAGAAACGTACCAGCGATAAAGAGTTCCCTGAGCTAATGGGGTGGATGTGTAGTCAGCTAGATTGAATTGCACAATACCAGCAGCGCTCGGAGTTTCTAGGGGCTGTCGGTAGAGAACTTCTGTGCCGTCTTCGTTTTCTAAAGTGAGTTCTAACGATGTGGCGGAGGTTTCGGGGACGTACACCATTAGAACTGGCTCTTGAGAAATGGAAAGTCCTACGGTGCTGGAAGGAATCAATGCAGTCAGGGCATCGCTGCTAGAGGTGCAGTCGCCCCAATCGCCGCGACTTGCTGCTCCAGAAGTGACGGGAGGTGCGCCTCGGTTGGGCGGGCGAAAGGTAATTCTGCTAGTTCTAGAACGGGACTGCTGAGCTACAGGACGATTAGCAGATGGGTTGGAAGTCGTCTGAGCCAGCGTTGGAAGGGGGAATGACCAAATCGCGATCGCCCCCACTATAAAAGAGAGAGAAAGGAAAGGGTGATAAAAGCATTTCCAATTCATAGTGACGCTCCCGAATCAGGAATAAACAGACTAAAGATAAATTGGCGATGCACAAGGTTGAGATAAAGCGTTTACCAGGGACTCCCGACTAGTGTGAAGCCAGACCAGAAGTAGGGATGAGTCAGGTTGACGTTGTTGCTCTCTGCCAGTTCGGGTGGCAGTGGCAAAACGCCTTCAGGGTATTGAATTTGCCCGTTAACGATGCGAACCTCTCCTCGCAGCATGGCAAGTTGTGCTTGTTGAAGTGCTTCTGCTTTGATAGGAGTTGTTCTTAACTGTCGATAAAACTCCTGCATTAGAGTCAGCGTGCCTTCATCGCTAACTGACCAGAGGCTTGCCATTGCCGATTTTGCACCCGTCTGTACGGCGAATCCGGCAAAGCCTAGTTCTGCTTCCACATCTCCTAGTGCAGTACGACAAGCACTTAAGACGACTAACTCAACCGTTGGGTTTCTCCAACCCAATTGGCTCAACTGATCAAGCCGCAGTCGAGTATCCCAGAGTTGAATAAACGAGTTGCCAGGTGCGCCAGGACGGAATTCGGCATGGGTTGCCAGGTGAATAATGTCAAACGGCTGCTGCTGCCGTTGTTGGCTCAAGGTATCTAAAGTGAAAGCTTGATTTAGAAACGATCGCCCCTGCCAGAGTCCATTTAGGGGAACGGCTAAACCTACAGGAGCAGGCGAAGATGCGCTAGAGGGCACTACCGTTCCAGTAATAATGTTGTTGTCGTAGATTACAGTGCCTTGAGTGGGTTCGCGGTTATTGTCGCTGTTATTAGAATCTTCAGGCGCATTGGGAATCAGGGTGGGTCGTCCAGCGATCGCCGCTAACTCAACGGGTACGGCAGGCAGCGGTGGAAAGTCAGTAAACTCAGAAGCTCCCATTGCCAAGACTCGCGCCTGGGCAATGTTGGAATAGCGAGTATCGGTCAGGCTAAAGCTGGGGATCAGCGAGAGGCTGTACTGTTCAATCAAAAATTGCTGACCATCCTGAAGCACTGCCAGCGGCGTTGAACGCAAGCCAGCATCCACAGAAAATAGCAGCGTATCGACTTCTGCTGCTTGCAGATTGGACTGGATGGGAGCCGTTGTCCAGGTCTGAAGCTGCTGGGCAGCAGGCAGATAGCTGGTAGAGCGAAGTTTGGTGCGATCGGTGAGTTCTCGTCTGAGCGCAGTGGTGACTTGAAGTAGAGAGTCGCGATCGGCTGCCGCAACGCTGCGGTAAACAGGTGCGCCTGCCGCCGTTACCAGAATGACATCAAGCTGCTCTGGACGACTAAATAGATAAACCAAGGCAGGCGTTCTGCCAGTCTGAACGGCAAGCTCAGCCAGACGAGACTGAATCTCTGACAGCGTCAGATTTGGCGTTTCCTGTAAACCTAGATATTGCTGAAATTCTTGACTGTATAGTCGCTCAATTAGGGTAACCGCATCGGTGAGGTTGCCACTGTCTAGCGCATCGGCAATGTCTTGACGCAGGATGTCAGTCAAAACGGGATTTGTTGGGTAGAGTCCAGGCGGCTCTGCTGTCTCAGCGACATTGACATCTGGAGGCAGAGGCAACCCGTTAACGTCAGGGATGGATGGTGGCTCTCCCGGTGGTTCTGGCGGTTCTGGCGGTTCTGGCGGTTCTGGTGGCAGAATCGCCCCTTCGGTGTTGAACACTCCAGCAGTTCCGGTTGCCTGATTTTGGTCAAAATCGACGGTAACGGGCGTAGTGTAGTCGGAGTAGTCGAGGGTGTCGAATCCTGCTGCACCGTCAATGATGCCGCTGAGCGTTGCCCCATCACTAAAGACGAAAGTATCGGCTGCATCGCCGCCTGTCAGATTATCAATGTTGGAGAACTCAACTGCGTCGTTTACCGATCCGATATCTGTGCCTGTAAGCTGCCAGGTGTTGGTTGTGTTGTCGCCAATTAAGGTATTGCTTCCTGCTGCACCATCAATCTGGTCAACACGACCGCCATTAAGCCGGAAACTGTCGTTGAGAGTGCCGCCGCGCAAGATTTGAAATCCAGAAAACGTGGCACCGTTCAACGTGCCGCTATTGGTGCCTGTGACTGTCCAAGTGTTTGCTAGGTTTTGACCGACCAGGGTGTTCGTACCGCTGCCCGCCACGATTTCCTGGATATTTTCGGGTTGAATTGCTTCTAGGTCGAGGGTGAGGGAAGTGGCGATCGCCGAGTAATCCAACCGATTCGTGCCGCCGCCGCCATCGATCGCCCCTTCAAAGCTGGTATCGGGAAATTGGAAAATGTCGTTGCCGCTGCCGCCTTGCAGATTTTCGATATTGCTGAAGCTCAGCCCGTTAGCATATCCGCTGATTGTCCCCTGGTTAGCTCCGATTAGTTGCCACGTGGTGTTTTGGTCAGCGCCAATCAGGGTTGAACCTCCAGCGATCGCTACCGGATCGTTAAACGTAAACGGATTCAGGCTCACCGTGCCGCTGCCATTAGTTCTGCCAATCGTGATGCTGCTAAATCCTGGCTGCAAAAAATCTAGATCAGCTGCGGTCAAGTCCAGCGCAGCAGAGTCAGCTGCACCTGCGATCGCCACATCCTGAGCCGGATCAGTAGGCTGTAGCACCAGTTCTCCCGATCCCTGGACAGCTCCAGTGAAGTCGATCTCGCTAGCGGTGAGGGTTTGATTGCCGCTACCTGCTTGCCCTGTACTGTTGATGCTGCCTGCTTCCAGTCTATTAACTGCATCCAGGCTGACTGCCCCTGCATTCCCGGTTGAAGAGGTATTCAAATCCCCAATTTGGATGTTGTTTGCAGCATTGAGGGCGATCGCTCCCCCTGCGGTAGTTCCAGAGGTGGTTAGGTTTGCGCCAACAATATTTCCTGCGGTTGCGGTAATGCTAATTGAGCCGCTGGTTCCGCCCGTCAAGCTGTTAGTTTCAATATTAGTCAACCCGACGATAGCACCTGAAATAGTGATGTCACGCCCTCTGGCGATGATGGTGTTTGGCGTATCAAATCTACCAACGCCATCCTCATCTGAGTCTGCCGTCAGTCGAATCGAGCCGCCTGGGCCGTCGGCAAATACAAAATCGCCAAAAACATTGATGTTAATGTCTTCTGTGGCCTCTAGCACAACATTGGCAGTTGCGGGTAGCCCTTCCAGTGCCGTTCGTGAAATGGTGATGGGTTCCCCAACAAATTCGTCATCAAAAATGTCGGGCAGCGTTGCATCGACTCCAGGAGAGTTTGGTCCAAGGTCATCGATCAAGATATCAGTGGGGTCAAGCAGTAAGGTACCCAAGCGACCATCGGTTGCTGTAAGGTCGGCCGTTCCATCGAAAATCAGAGATTGACGACCCGATACTTCTGCAAAACCGCCGTTGCCAGTGCGATCGCCCCCCCTAGCGCTGATTTCCCCATAAAATGCGGTCGTATCGTCTGCCCAAACGATTACCCTGCCCCCATTACCTCCACCCAGTGCGTCTGCTCGAAAAGTCGAATTTTCATCGACCAGCGTTCGAGACGCAGCAGGCAATGTATCTCGTCCTCCAATATCTCCGCCAATTCGCACGGTACCACCGCCACCATTGCCTGAAGCATTCAGGTTGGCGTTAAGGATAGCAACGCGATCGCCCAGGATGTTGATTTGGGAGGTTGGGAACTGGGGGTTAGAGGTTGGGGATCGGCGGGAGGTGTTAAGGGTGCCGGAAGCGATCGCCGTTCCAGGTTGAGGAGAAATAGCAATCCCGGAGCCCGTCAGTTGCACAGAGCCATCTGACTCAACCGTTACCCCCGTTGCGCTGGTAATATTTCCTCCAGTCAAAAGAGCGGGCAAGGACAGCGGCGTAAATGGCACTAATCCCCGATTTCCATTCCCTAGTGCCCGTCTCCCAATCGCTTCCAGATCAAGGCTTAGCAGCCGTCCTTCCTGGCTAATTCGTACCCAGCTTTCTCCTGGAACAGCAGCAATTGTAATGTTGCCGCCTGGTGCAGTTAGGGTGCCTGTATTGATAACTGCGCCGCCGATCAGGAAGAGATTTTGCCCTTCTGAAACCGCTAGATTTCCGGCGTTGAAGACAGAACCAGGCTGGCTGTTGCTGAAGGCAAAGGCATCCGGATTGCCGACCAGGGAGGAGTAATCGTTTCTGCCGATCGCATTCAGCCAGCGATCGCCAAACCCGATTCCGCTGGCAGTCGTTGCCGTAAAAGAACCCGGCAAATCTAATCGGGCATTTGTACCCAACAAAATTCCGGCTGGGTTGAGTAGAAATAGATTAGAGTCGCCTCCGCTAACGCGCAGCAGTCCGTCAATATAAGACGCATCACCCCCAACTACACGACTAATGATGTTGCGGATCTGGTCATTTGAGAGAAAGTTGGCGATCTCGCCTGTACCTAAGCCAAATTCTTCAAAGCTGTGAAACAGGTTGGCTCCATCTTCAGAGAGAGTTCCGCCGCTAATGTTGGTGCGTCGTCCTTGTTCAGTAACCCGTGTGTTGGTACCGTCGGCTGCGGGAGTAATGTTTTGCGCGACAAGCTGTGGGCTTGTTGAGGTGGGTGCTGGAGAGGAAGCGATCGCCCTATCAACGTCCCCTGCAAACTGAACTGCAAACGTCTCTGGCGGAGTCGGGGTAGCTAAACCAGCCGGTAAACCAACAGCAGCAGTGCGATCGCTCTCCACACCGGCGATCGCCTCTCCCGCAGCCTCTAACGTCGGCACATAAGCCTGCGTCTGTTCTTCACCGAGTAAGCCAGCGATCGAAACAGAGACGAGCAACAGACCTGCTTTCTCAAAAAGGTTTGACATAAGGTAACTGCACCGAAAAGAGTAACAATCAGCAAAACAGCCATCTATGCAACAGCCAGATTAGCATTAGTAGTTTTGCTTGCTGAGACAGTCACCGATTCAAAGTGATAAATCTGTTTCACTATCCTGGATACTCCTCAATAGTTGCCAGCCCTAGACACCCAAGTTCAGCCTCTGCACCCTCTGAAGACTGATGCAGTTGGATAATTTCGAATTTTTTTTGATTACAAATTAGTCATCCTGGACATACATTCCAAACTGGGAAGGGTGATCCGGATAGGTTTAACCATTAAGTTGCTAGTTCTGACTCAAGGACAGCTTGCAAAATCCTCCTGTTCCCAGAATTTGAAGGATATTGACTGGTCTCGAGAATGTCTGAAGAGTCAGAGGATGTTGCATGAATTTTATTGATAGAAGCTATTCAAACTACCTTTTGAATATCAAGTGAGAAAACCGTAGATTGAATCCATCGACGAAAGAAGTTTTTCTCTTTATCCATCGTCACCCTACCAGGAAGCAATAAGCTATGAAATCTACACTTAATTTCTCCACTTCGAAGATATCTAATCTTGACCGTGGTCTGGCACAAAAGAACAGACGTGAATCTAAGTTTCTAGCTGGTTTAGGTCAGATTTTATCGTCCATTCTAAGTATATTGGCTGGCAATGAAGAACCACAAATTAGCCAAAAGCGCGATCGCTCTGGTGAAGTCTTCTGGCGGGTTTACGATCCGACCACTGGCGAATCTGCTCGCTTCAATTCTGAGTTAGAAGTTCGATTTTGGTTAGAGCAGCGCTATTACCGCTAAGCTATGCTTCAAAGTCTTTTGATCCTCCTTGCTCTTCTTGAAAAAGAGAAAGCTAATCTACTTAAAGTCTCCCTTAGCAAGGGAGACTTAGAGATTTTTAAGAGTACTTGGCTAATATGAAAGAATATTTGAAAGCAACTGAAGTAATTGATTGGCAACATCCTGAAGTCATTGAGCTTGCTAAACAAATTGCATCAGGTCATCAAACATCAACAGCGATCGCAAAGGCGTGTTTTGAGTGGGTGCGAGATCAAATTTGTCATAGCGTTGACTATCAGATGAATCCTGTCACTTGTCGCGCTTCTGATGTTCTCAAATACAAAACAGGTTATTGCTACGCTAAGAGCCATTTGCTGGCAGCATTGCTACGAGCAAATCAGATTCCAACAGGGTTCTGTTACCAGCGATTGAGCATTGATGATCAAGGTGCACCTTATAGTTTGCATGGTTTCAATGCCATTCATTTATCTGAAATAGGCTGGTATAGGGTTGATGCCAGGGGCAACAAAACCGGAATCAATGCTCAATTTACTCCGCCTCAGGAGCAGTTAGCATACGAGATACGGTTCCCCAAAGAGGCAGATTTTCAGACCATTTTTGCTGAACCGCTTCAAGTTGTGATAGAAGCGCTGCAAGCTCAAACCAAGTGGGATGCAATGCATCGCAATCTTCCGGATATTTGTTTAAATTCCGCGAAGGAACACGGTCTTATGAAAGATGCCAAGTATGTATAAGCTTTCTTCTCTAATAAATTGGTGAGCGACTCGACATACAGCTGCCGGGCAATGGACAGGTCACCTTTGCTAGAAAGACTAGTGTGACGGCAATCACCTATCACTTGCAGCAACCGACCCGGACGCGGATTAAGAGAAATACAAATCGTATGTTCTACCGAGTTTTGATATTTTTCGTAGCTTGCAGGCTGACAAAACTCTTCAACTAAATTTTGTCCCAGCCACAAGATTTGCTAGAAAAAGTTGGGGGTTGAAGACCCTTACTAAGCAGATAAACTATTTCTGAATCGGTAGACCGGTTGACTACTGTACTCATCTCATTGCCCAACTTTTGTACGCTAACTAATCCCTCAAATTGCTTGGGTAGAAGTGGGTTTGTAATTGCAGCGATCGCCAGAAAGTAGCAACTTCTATTCTGTAATCTTAAACACTAACCAATCACATTTATAGATTTTTCTTCAAAGCTTTCTTTAATTAAGCAACATGCATTTTAATTGAGCAAAAAGAAACCGTAAAGTCTCGACCCTAGTCGTATTATTAGTGACTTATCGCGACTATTACTAAAGTAAGGGGCAATGAGATTGAACTGTTCCTTTTCCCTGATTTTGAAGCTGGGCTAGCGCGTTATTCCTATCATCCGCAGCTTTTGTCAGGAAAGGATCTACAGGTAGTGTTGCGATCCGACTTTGAGATTTTGTCACGTTCATAGTTCTCAGAGGATGCCTGAGAAGTAAGAAAGTTTCTAACCTTCATCTCCTATCTTTCCAGTGAAGGGAGGCTAGTTCCTGGTTTCCTTTGCACTCGAAGATAACCAAAGTGAAGGGGATTCAAACTTCGGTTTCATACTTTTCCAACAACCTCTCACACGATAACTTTGTTGGTACTTTATGCTGCAAAAAATCCACACAATTTTTCCTAAGTCCTCAGTTGAGCGAGTTTACGCCGCAATCCTTTCCAGGCGAAGGCGAGAAGTAAACTCCCTCTCCGAAAAAGACAGCCAAATTGTCGATACCCTTCGCCATGAGGGAACTTGTATTACGTCTTTGAATGATCTGTCGTTTCCTGCTAACTCACGCTTACTAGACGCAACTAATCGCATTCTGACTAAAACCAAGTCAGAGAATGGTAAAACCTTTCCTTTACGAGTAGGCAAACGCCAAATTGTGACTGAATATCCTGAGATATTTCTATGGGGATTAGAAGAGCGGCTCCTATGCATCATTGAGAGTTACTTTGGCTACCCCGCAGCCTTTTTGGGGGTATCACATCGGGTAGAAGTGCCAGACGGGCAGCAAACTGGGACAAGACTATGGCACTTAGATGGTGAAGATCACTGCATGATTCGAGTTATTGTCTACCTGACTGATGTTGGGATAGAAGGTGGCCCGTTTGAGTACATTCCTCGCTCTATTCGTCCTACTCAAGCTCCTTTACATCGCCTTTATTGCCAAATTTTTGATCAGGAAAAGTTCGATCGCATCTACCGCAAAATCAGCGATGCAGACATGCAAAACATGGTGCCAAGTAAATATTGGATACCTTGCACAGGTGTGCAGGGCACAGTCGTGTTTACCGATACGGCGAACGTGTTTCATCGGGGTAAAGTGCCTCAACCCAACCATCCTGCTCGTTCGGCTTTGTTTTTTACCTACACTTCCAGGCACCCTAAGCGCCTTAAGCTTTCCAAGCAAGTGTTTCCTGAAGAACTATTGTTGCTGATGGCAGATCGTTTCACACAGCGGCAACGGGAATGCGTTTTGGACTGGCGGTAACCGGAACTAGCAGTAACAAGGCGCGCAACATTACCCTACTCCAAGGCGATACATTAGGTAGAGATAAATGAGACTTCACCCTGTAGTTGGTGCTTGTGAGCAAAATTCTTTTGATTGTGCATCAGGAAACGTCTGAGCCGGGTCTAGTTGGGCAAATATTGCAGGCTAGAGGCTATGAGCTAGATATTCGCTGTCTAGCTGGGGGCGATCGCCTCCCAACCGGAACCGATGAGCATCAGGGCACCATAATTTTTGGTGGACCTATGAGTGCAAACGACGACAACACTTTGCCTTTCATTCGAGCTGAGATGGATTGGATTTCCGTCGTTCTCAATGCAGGAAAACCATTTTTAGGAATTTGTTTAGGGGCACAGCTTTTAGCCCGAGTGTTGGGTGCTACAGTTGCTCCCCATCCTGATGGCATTGCTGAAATTGGTTATTTCCCGGTGCGACCAACATCAGTTGAGCAAACTGAATTGCCTCTACCTAACTACGTTTATCACTGGCATCGAGAGGGATTTGAATTGCCTCAAGGGGCAACTTTGCTAGCTCAGGGAGAAACGTTTACTAATCAAGCATTCTGTTATGGAAACGCCTACGGGCTACAGTTTCACCCAGAAATGACTCCGGAAATGATTGATAAGTGGACGACCTTGGGAGCCGAACAATTAACTCTGGTAGGTGCCCAAACCCGACAGCAGCAGCTTGAAAAATATCCTGTTTATACTCCTGCGATCGCCACCTGGTTAGAAAAATTCCTCTCTCAGTGGCTTGCTAGCTCAAATAATCGCTTCTAGCTACTCGTTTCTAACTGCTAGAAATACTGGTATTCTGCTGATCTTTGCACTTCTCTAGATTCTTGGTGGATGTGCCCTCTCATGGCGGCCTGCTGCAAATGAATGAAGGCGTTTAGGTCTTCCCAGTCGTATTGAGTCTTTTGGAGAAGGTGTCTTAGCTGGTCTTCTGCCGACACGCTCAGATATCCCGTCTCCAAGGCACAGTGGACAATTTCACGAATAGAAGTCATATCAGCACCTCTAGTAGAGCAACGGAACTACTGTCTAATTATCAACAAATCTTAAAGAATTTGAAAAAATATAAATATTTGACCAAGAGAATACTACTTCTAAAATCGAATGGGAATCCCCCTTCCAGGTGAGGATTTTCTACTTATAAATTTATTACTTAAACTCTTCCTCTAGGGGGATGACGAATTGCTAGTGTTATTGCAACTCTGGGCTCCAATAATAAAACCCGGCAGCGAGTGCCGGGTGTCGTGCTGAGTGCTGTCAGTGTGGGTACATCTTCACAGCATCTTGGAGTTAATTCATCTCTCGATAGGTAGGCCATCGCAAACTAAACTTTTCAAACGGATGAAGGAGCGATCGCCTGTTCGCTGAGAGTGGCGATCGCTTGCAGCAGTTCTGTTGCCTCAACGGGTTTAGAGACATGCATCTGAAAGCCTGCGGATAATACTTGCTTGCGGTCTTCTTCACGAGAATAGGCCGTCAGCGCTACCGCTGGAATAGACCCACCTTCCGCTGGCGACAGCCGCCTCACCTGCCGAATGAGACTATAACCATCTTCTCCGGGCATTCCGATATCACTGACCAACAGCTTAGGCTGCCAAGATTTCAGTAATTTTAGGGCTTCCTGGGCTGAAGCAGCCGTCGTCACCTCAATTCCAGATTCTGCTAACGTCACCGCGAGCACTTCCCGCGTGTCGGCTTCATCATCAACGACCAATACTTTGATGCCGTCAAAGGCATCAGGCAAGGATGAGGCATGAAGAATGAAGGATGAAGGATGAAGGTTTTCTTCTAAGGGGTCTGAAGCTAGGGCATGAGCTGAGTTGAGTGGTTTTGCGTGGTCCTCTTGCCCTTCGCTCTGGCGCAATAGGGGAATCTGAACGGTAAAGGAAGCTCCTCGCCCTTCACCCTCACTTGCTGCCTGCACGGTGCCGCTGTGTAGCTCAATGAGGTGACGGACGATTGCCAGCCCCAGTCCCAAACCGCTATGGGGACGGGTTGTAGTTCCGTCTGCCTGGCGAAAGCGATCAAACACATGAGGCAAAAATTCAGGCTCGATGCCAATTCCAGAATCTGTTACGCGTAGTTGGGCTTGCTCCTGCTGCTGGGTTAACTCCACCACGATGCGTCCTTGCTCTGGAGTAAATTTGATCGCGTTGGTTAGCAGATTCCAGACGATCTGCTGAAGTCGAGTTGGATCACCACAGACTGGGATTGCAGAGTTCGCCACGCTCATTTCTAGCTGAAGTGCCTTGGCTTCAATCAGGGGACGCACTGATTCGACCGCCTGCTCCACGACGGAAGCAAAATTAATGGGGCACAGGTTGAGCCGCAGCTTGCCTCGCACAATCAGCGAAACGTCAAGAATGTCTTCGATCAGTTGGGCTTGAGAGCGGGCATTGCGTTCAATTGTTTCCAAGGCACGAGCGGTGGTTTCTTCGTCAAACTTTTTGGTTCGCAATAGCCGTGCCCAGCCCATCATCGAGTTGAGCGGCGTTCTCAATTCGTGTGAGAGCACTGCCAAAAACTCATCTTTCATTCGGTTGGCAGCTTCGGCTTGCTGGCGGGCTGCCTGTTCGTGAATGATTTGGACGCGGGCAGCTTCGGCGTTTTTGCGTCCGGTGATATCTTCGACGGTGCCAACGTGCCCCATCAATTCACCGGTGTTAGAAAACATGGGTGATGAGCGAACGTGAGTCCAGCGGACTTCACCCGACCGAGTTTGAAACCGAAATTCATTAGAATATTCTCGAATTTCTCGCGTGTAGGCGAACCAGTCGGCTATGACCTGCTGCCGATCTTCAGGATGAACGGCTTGTAGCCATCCGTCCCCTAGCGCGTCAGGTAGCGTCAAGTCGCAGATTGCCTGAAATCGAGGGTTGGTGTAAGTGCAAGAACCATTCACATCGGTCAAAAAAATGCCGACCGGAGAGCAAGCGCTGAGCAACCGAAACCGTTCTTCACTTTCTCGCAGTTCGGTGTTGATGCTAGCAAGCTGCCTGGCCTGTCGTTTTACCTCTTCGGTTTTCTTGAATAGCTCGATAAATACGCCGACTTTTGAGGTGAGAATGTCGGCTTCAATGGGTTTAAGCAGATAGTCCACTGCGCCGAGGGAGTAGCCTCGAAATACTAAACTGTCGTTGGTGTTAAAAGCAGTCAGAAAAATGATCGGGGTGTGGCGCGATCGCTCTCGACTGCGGATCAACGTTGCGGTTTCAAACCCATCCATCCCTGGCATCTGCACGTCTAGTAAAATCACCGCAAAATCCTGATGCAGCAAGGATCGCAAAGCTTCTTCACCAGAATGAGCCTTGACCAAGTTTCCTCCCAATGGATCTAAGATGGCTTCCAGAGCCAGAAGATTTTCTGGATGGTCATCCACTAGGAGAATGTTAACGGTGAGTTCAGACAGCATGAGTTTACTTCCACATGGGCTGGCAAAGGTTGATCAAATGTGGGGCAATTTTTGGAAGCGGTAAAATCCAGTCTACGACAGCAGTGGCGATCGCTGCTGCTGGCATGGTCGCACTTTCGGCCGTTGCTGGTTCTTGAACGATCGTTGACCCACCCTGAGCCTTGATTGCAGCTAACCCTTTTGCCCCATCCTGGTTAGCGCCCGTCAAAATTATTCCGATGACAAACTCGCCATATACATCTGCCGCCGATTCAAACAATACATCAATAGACGGGCGAGCATAGGATACGGGTTCGTCAATAGAGAGCGTGAAATAGCCTACATCAACCAGCATGTGATAATCTGCTGGGGCGACATACACTGTTCCGGGCAGTAAGTCGTCTTTGTCCACTACTTCTCTAATGGGTAGGGTGACGTAAGGTTGTAAGAACGAACTCATCATATCTTCGGAGTCTTTGTGTCGGTGCTGTACGACGGCGATCGCTACGGGAAAATTGGAGGGTAGCCCAGATAGCAACACCTTTAGAGCTGATAGCCCGCCCAGCGAGGTACCGATGACAACCAGCTTGAACACCGCTAGTGAATCCTCCGATAAAGCTTTTCACTTCCTGCTAGCTCTTCATAGTAGGCTTCGTAGGGTGTAAATTTCAGCGTTTCCTGTCGCCCCAACCCTAGGATGCCAAACGGACACAGGCTGGCGTGAAATAGCTCATAAACTCGCTTTTGAAGAGCTTTATTGAAATAGATTAAAACGTTGCGGCAGAGAATTACGTTGAATTCGTTAAAGGAGCTATCTGTTGCCAAGTTGTGCTGCGAGAAGACAATATTCTCTTTTAGGGAAGTGCGAAAGATTGCACTATCGTAAGCTGCTGTATAGTATTCGGAAAACGAGCGTTTTCCCCCTGCCTTGAGATAGAGTTGCGTGTATTCTTGCATCAATTGCAGCGAAAAAATTCCGCCTTTTGCCTGTTTCAATACCATCTCGTTCATGTCGGTCGCGTAGATGCGGCAGCGCGGGTAAAGCCCCTCTTCTTCTAACAAGATTGCCATTGAATAAACCTCTTGCCCGGTTGAGCAGCCTGCGTGCCAAATCCGAATAAAGGGATAGGTCCGTAAAATTGGTACGACTTTTTCTCGAAACGCCAGGAAAAAGTTGGGGTTACGAAACATCGCGGTGACATTAACCGAAAGCCCCAGTAAAAAGCGATCGAGGCAAGCCGGATCGTGCAGCACTTTCTCTTGGAGTGCCGAAACGTTGGGCAATTTTTCAGAGCAAAGGATGTTCCAGATACGTCGTTTGAGGGAAGAGGGCGCATAGTTACGAAAATCAAAGCCGTAATAGCGATACACCCCTTCAAGGAGTAACTGAACTTCAATATCCTCCAGTTTGGGTCTTGCTAAAGTCATAATCGGTTAATCGCTACAGAACTGAGGACTGAGACAAAACTGAGAACTTCAGAGCTGGAGCAAGTTTTTTAAACAAATTGAATCGTCGTTCATAAATGAGGTCGCGATCGCACCCCTACAAGCGCTAAGGGTTGCAAACTCAACCTATACACTTGTTTACATGATGCCGTACGACGAGTCATTAGTCCTCAGTCTTAGGCTAGGAATAGACCTCAGGATAGATAGAGGGTTGGAGATGAAGGGGAAGATGCAGCTGTAGGGTTAGATCTCTTGAAGTTAAAAGCGATCGCTTTTGTTCCAGTTCCCCAGATTTCAAGTTTAAAAGGCAAAGTTTCAGGTTGAAATGACACAGTTGTGGGTTGAAACAGCAACGTTGTGCGTTGAAACACCAAAGTTCCGATCTGAAACGGCAACGTTGTAGGTTCAAACGACAACGTTCTAGTTTGAAACAGCAAAATTCTAGGTTCAAACAGCAACGTTCCAGTTTGAAACGACACAGTTCCGATCCGAAATGGCAATGTTCCAGGTTGAAACAGCAACGTTCCAGGTTGAAACAGCAACGTTCCAGGTTTAGGGGGCGATCGCTCCTACTCCAACCTAGAAAATTCTAATCGCGGTGGCGCGGCAGGTCTAAAGCGTTGGGTTTTGCTCTGCTCCACCCAACCTACAGTTCTACTATCCGTAATTTGTGTAGGTTGGGTGAAGTGCAACGGAACCCAACACCCCAAGCTTGAGATCCTAGTGGGACAGACAAAGCCAAGCGTGCCCATCTTTCATCCCTCATCCCTATTGATATAGCCAAACCCGCAGCAGGGAAAGCAATTGCTCGGTATCAATCGGTTTGCTGATGTAGTCAGAAGCTCCGGCTTCGATGCAGCGATCGCGATCGCCCTGCATTGCTTTTGCGGTGAGGGCGATGATCGGCAAATCTCGAAAGGCATCCTGTTCTCGAACTGCACGGGTTGCATCGTACCCATCCATTTCAGGCATCATCACGTCCATTAAGACGACATCAACATCAGAATGGGTTTGCAGAACCTCAAGTCCTTCTCGACCGTTTTCGGCATATAGCACTTCTATGTCGTAGCGCTCTAGTAGTCCGGTGAGGGCAAAGATATTTCGCACGTCGTCGTCTACAATCAGCACCTTTTTGCCTGCCAAAATTGGGTCACTTTGGTGAAGCTGTTCTAGTATTTGCTGCTTGGGCTGTGGCAGGTTTGCCTGAACGCGATGTAAGAAAAGGGCGGTTTCGTCGAGCAGGCGTTCTGGCGATCGCACATCTTTAATGATGATTGTTTCTGCCATTCGCTTGAGCTGAGTCTCTTCCTGCTTGGTCAACTCCTTGCCGGTGTAGACAATGATTGGCAAGTTTGCCAGGCTGTCTTGCTGTTTGATCTGCTCAATTAGCTCAAAGCCACTCATGTCAGGTAGTCCCAGGTCTAGCACGACGCATTCAAAGTGCCCTTGACGCAAAGTTTCCAGTGCTGCGGCTCCGGTGGCAACCGTTGTGGTTTGCACGTCGCCATTGCCGATTAGCTCTCGAATGCTTTCAGCCTGAGTGATGTCATCTTCAACGACGAGCAGGTTTCTCACCTGTCGTTCGACAAAGCCTTTGATGTCGGTGAGCGCCCGAGTCAGCGTTTCGGGGGAAACGGGCTTTTGCAGATAGGCGATCGCGCCCAGTTGCAGTCCACGCTGCTGGGACTCCTCCACTGAGAGCAGGTGAACCGGAATGTGGCGAGTGGTTGGGTCATGTTTCAGTCGGTCAAGCAGCGTCAACCCATCCATATCGGGCAGGTGAATGTCTAGCATAATCGCGTCAGGCTTAAACTCTCGCGCCATTGCCAACCCTGGATTGCTGCGGAGTGCCACTAATCCCTTAAAGCCTTGTTCTCGCGCCATTTCTAGCAGGATTCGAGCAAAGTTGATGTCGTCTTCGATGATTAGCAGGGTGCGATCGCCCGGTTGAAGGTTGTGGCGATCGTCGGGGAGGAGGGGGTTGGGGGTTGGAGAAGGGGCTGGGGGCTGGGGGCTGGGGGCTGGGGGTTCGGAAGTGGGATGGGATGGGAGAGTGGGTTTTGGAGTTTGGGTCTTGGAGATTGGAGTTTGGGCGACTGGAGCGGGAGCAGTTTGGGGCAGGTAGAGGGTGAAGGTGCTGCCTTGCTCGACTTGGCTGGTCAGGTGAATTTTGCCGCCTAGCAGTCGAGCGAGTTCGCGGCTGATCGAGAGCCCTAAGCCAGTGCCGCCATATTTGCGGCTAGTGGTACCGTCTGCTTGCTGGAAGGCTTCAAAAATGATTTGCTGTTTTTCGGGTGAGACGCCAATGCCTGTGTCGCTGACGGCAAAGGCGATCGCATCCACTGTTTTGCCATCCTCCTGCTTTAGTCCCTGGGCAATCGACGTGATTCGCAGTGTCACCCGTCCATGCTCAGTGAACTTCAACGCATTAGAGAGTAGGTTTTTGAGCACTTGTTGCAGGCGCTTTGAATCGGTGGCGATCGCTCCTGGCAGCGATTCATCCAGTTCAACGGTAAAGCCCAGTCCTTTACTCTCAGCAATTTGTTGGAAAGTTCGTTCAATGTAGCCTTTCAAATCATCAAACTGAACGGGCTCAAACTCTAGCGAAATCGTGCCCGACTCGATTTTTGCCAAGTCAAGAATGTCGTTGATTAACTCCAGCAAGTCCGTTCCGGCAGAGTGAATTGTTTTGGCGTACTCAACTTGTTTGCTGGTGAGGTTGCCATTGATGTTGTCCGTTAGCAGCCGCGCCAAAATTAGCAAACTGTTGAGCGGCGTTCGCAATTCGTGCGACATATTGGCCAAAAACTCGGACTTGTAGCGCGAACTTAAAGCCAGTTGCTCTGCCTTCTCCTCTAATTCTTGACGGGCGTATTCAATTTCCTGATTTTTGCGCTCTACCTCACGATTCTGAGAGGACAAAAGCTTAGCTTTTTCTTCCAGTTCCTCATTGAGTTGCTGCAATTCCTCGTTGGTTTGCTGCAATTCTTCCTGCTGTTGCTTCAGCATTATCTCTGATTCGCGCAAGGTCTCAGCCTGTTCTTCAAGCTGCTGGTTGCTGGCTTTTAGCTCCTCTTGCTGGTTCTGTAGCTCTTCGGTCAGGGTTTGTGATTGTTGCAGCAGTTTAGCCGTTCGCATATCAGCGGCGATCGTGTTTAATACAATTCCCAAGCCTTCTGTCACCTGGTCGAGCAACGTCAGGTGAATCGACCTAAATTGCTGAAAAGACGCTAGCTCAATTACTGCGATCACTTCCTGCTCAAACAGAACGGGCTGCACCAAAATATTCAGCGGCGGCGCTTGCCCCAGTCCAGAGCTAATGCGAATGTAGTCACTGGGAACCTCCGTCAGCAGAATTTTTTGCTTTTCCAAGGCACATTGCCCGACCAGCCCTTCACCCAGTCGAAACCGATTCGCCAGATGTTTTCGTTCCTGATAGGCATAGGTGCCCAATAGCTTTAGGGTCGGCTGCTCATCTTCGACCTGCATTAAATAAAACAGCGCTTGACTTGCCCCAACCAGCGGTGCCAGATCAGACAAAATCATTCTGGAAACCGTTGCCATGCTGCGCTGACCCTGCAACATGCGGGTGAACTCTGTCAGGTTAGATTTGAGCCAACTCTGTTCTTCGTTTTCGCGAGTGGTGTCTCGCAGGTTGGCGATCATCTGGTTAAAGGTCTGGGTCAGCACGCCGATTTCGTCGTGGCGATCGCTCTCTGGCAAACTAACCGCTAAATTTCCATCGGTCAGGTCCTCTGCTGCATCTGAAATTTGCTTCAGCGGTCGAGAAATATTTTTCGCCAGGAAAAAACCCAGTAACGCCAACAAAAGGGAATAGAGCGGAATGCCAAAAGCCACACCGTAGAGCATTTGCCGGGTGGCTAAATCTGCCTGGGCGGTGCGCTGGTCCAGCAGTTCTGTCTCTGTGGCTTCCATCTCTTCAATCAGGTCCCGAATCTCATTCATAACCTGCCTGCCCTGGTCAACCTGAACCACTTCCAAAGCGGTATCAAATCCCTGGGTACGCCGAATATCAATGACCCGCTGCATTACTTCAAGACGATTTGCTACCAGTGGCACAAGCCGATCAAGCTGTTGCTGCTGAACTGGATTGTCCTGCGTTAAGTCTCGAATCTGCTCAATTCTTCCATCCAGCGTGCTGATTGCCGCAGTGTAAGGCTCCAGATAACTCTCCTGCCCTGTGATGATGTAGCCTCGCTGTCCCGTTTCAGCATCTTTGATAGTAGAAATTAACCCCTCAAGCTCATTGAGAACCTGGTAAGTATGGCTTTCCATCCGAGAGGCTGTTCTAACCTGAAGCGCACCTCGATAGGAAAACCAACCCAATGCTGCAAAAATCGCTACACCTGTTGCAAAACTGATGCCTATCTTGGTGCCAATTCTTAACCTGTTCAGCATTTGTAGCGTTTACTCACCTGTATTCATGAACGATCTTGCCATCTTTAGCAAGACCTTTGCTGGGAATGGATGGAGAACTCACCTTCGGGCAGATGAGCAAATTCGAGTCCGAGTAGTGACACGTTTATTCACAATGCTTTACATTACATAACATCACCGTATCTGTAGGTAGCAAGCGCGATGGTAGGTTTCATCAAAGGGTTTTTCGGTTCTAAGAAAAAGAAGCAAAGTGAGGAACAGGTGGATTTAACTCCATCAGAAAAGGCTGCTAAGGCGCAAGCGTATTTTTTGGATGCGGACTCAGCAAAGACATTTGGCGATCTGGAGTATATGCGGACTGCTAAAGCTGTGAGACGCACGTTTCCTAAGACATTGGCTAATCCAAAAGGGTTTGAGAAGATCAACCAGATTTCCTCTATTGCACAACTAGAAGCAATGAAGGAAGTTGCTGCCTCTGTTGCACCAGAAGCGATCGCCAAAATTGATGCTCAAATCGAAGCCGTCAAGCAAGACAACGCTTCTCAAAACGGTCAGGCACCCAGCAGCCAAACCGGTTCTAGCGATCGCCGTAGTGCTGACACCAGCATGGATATTTTCCGCAACATGGCGCGTGATATCAAAAAGCCATGATTGCGTAATGTAACGTCGCAGAAAAACTTAAGAACTGGCAAGCAGGGCATCCATCTACGGGTAGATGTCGGAAGTAGTAGAGCAGAAATAAGACTGGGAGGATTATGCCCCCTATTCTCTCGCTACTGGAGCCTAGAAGATGAAAGCCCTGCTGCTCTATCCCCAGTTCCCAAAAACTTTTTGGTCATACGATCGCTTCATGGAAATGGCCAGCCTGAAGGCGACCATTCCTCCTCTAGGCATTCTTACCGTCGCTGCGCTGCTGCCTCAAGACTGGGAAATTCGGTTTCGCGATCGCAATGTTACTCCCGAAACGGATGCTGATTGGGAATGGTGCGACATCGTCATTCTGTCGGCCATGCTGGCGCAAAAGCCAGACTTTCACGCGATGATTTGCAAAGCGGTGCAGTTGGGCAAAAAGGTTGCGGTGGGCGGCCCATACCCAACCTCCGTGCCGCAGGACGCGCTGGACTCCGGAGCCGATTATCTGATTTTGGATGAGGGCGAAATTACGGTGCCGATGTTTTTGGAGGCGATCGCCCAAAACCAGTCCCACGGAGTTTTTCGCGCCACAGAGAAACCCGATGTCACCCTCAGTCCCATTCCCCGGTTTGACTTACTCCAGCGCGATCAATACCTGATGATGGCAATCCAGTTTTCGCGCGGCTGTCCGTTTAACTGCGAATTCTGCGACATCATCAGCCTCTACGGTCGCAAACCCCGCACCAAGTCCCCAGAGCAAACCCTGGCAGAGCTACAAACCCTCTATGACCTGGGCTGGCGCGGCTCCATCTTCGTTGTAGATGACAACTTCATTGGTAATCAGCGCAACGTCAAGCTCATGTTGCGGGAACTCATTCCCTGGATGCAGCAGCGGCAATATCCCTTCACTTTCCTCACTGAAGCCTCTGTCAACTTAGCCGAAGATGCCGAACTGCTGGACTTGATGGCAAAAGCAGGCTTTTATGGCGTGTTCCTGGGAATTGAAACGCCTGATCAAGACAGCCTCCAGGTGACTCGCAAAGTACAAAACACGCGCAATCCATTGGTTGAAGCCTGTCGCACGATTAACCGGGCAGGACTGATGATTTATGCCGGATTTATTCTTGGGTTCGATGGGGAACGGACGGGGGCGGGCGATCGCATCCAGGCATTTGTCGAAGCCACCAGCATTCCTCAGCCGATGCTAGGCATCCTTCAGGCACTTCCCAACACTGCCCTCTGGGATCGACTCAAGCAAGAACAGCGGCTATTCCAAAATCAAGGCGTCACCGAAGTAGGCGATCAAAACTGTCTGATGAACTTTACGCCAACTCGACCCTTAGCAGAAGTCGCCAAAGAATATGTCCAAGCACTCTGGACAATGTACGAACCCTCAAATTACCTCAAGCGCTGCTTCCAGCACTGTTTGAGCATCACCCCTAACCCTCAACTCCAGCAAAACGTATACTTCCCCCCTGGCAAAAGCTTCAAGCTGGTAGCGCGTTTACTCTGGCTACAAGGCATCAAGCGGGCTGGAAATCGAGTTCAGTTCTGGCAGCAACTCTGGACAATTTTTAGAACAAAACCTCAATTCCTCAACATGTACCTCGGCTTGTGTGCCGCTGGCGAACATTTTTTGGAATACCGCACCATTGCCCGCCAGCGAATTGTGCAACAGCTAGGCTATGACCCTCTGGTTACGACTCCTCCAGAGAAAGTATTGGTCATGAGTAATGGGTGATGGGGGTTAGGGGGTTAGGGGGTTAGGGGGTTAGGGATTGGGGGTTGAAGATTGAATGATAGATAATGAAGTATCCGATTTCATTCTCGTTTGAGGGGGAAGTTGGGGCGATCGCCCTCACCAGGATAAAACCCTTCTCCAAAACCTCCCGTCAAAACTCCTAAGCTAAAAGCAGACTTCCCTTCCCCCAACCCCCACCTCCCGCCATGCTATCTACCTCCCAATCCTCACCATCGCTGCAGCAGGGAATGTTGCGTCGAGTTCACCACATTGCCTTGAATGTCAAAGACATGCAGGCGTCTCGCTACTTTTATGGCACCATCTTGGGACTTCGTGAACTCCAGGGAGAGGAAGTTCCAGAAACGCTAAAGGCTTTGTTTGAAGCAGGTGAAGCAGCGAACTTCGTCACGCCTGACGGCACAGTGATAGACCTCTTTTGGAAGCCTCACCTAGAACCTCCTCACCCTGACCCCGACAAAACCTTTACTCGCACTGGACATCTAGCGTTCGACATTGAGCCACATCTATTTGACCAGGCAGTTGAAGTAATTCGCCAAAACCAGATTCCGATTGATCACGGACCAGTTAGCCGCCCCACAGGACGAGGAATTTACTTCTACGACCCAGACGGTTTGCTAGTTGAAATTCGTTGTGATCCAGTACTTTAAGTAAAAGGCTTCGATGTAGGGCAACAATGACAACTAATGAATCTTCTGTCTCTCTCTCTATTCCTGACGAATTGCAGCAGGCTTTAGAGAAATATCGGCAGGAAAACAGAATTGAATCTACTTCGGACGCAATCAGGGATGTGCTTCAAAAGTTTTTTGAAGGGAAGTCCAACATTCCAACCTATGCCTCTGTTAAACAGGTTGAAGCATTAGAAAACTGGGTGAAGAATCTAGCGGAGCAGGTTACTGCGATTAATCAATCAGTCAAGTATTTGTCTGTAACACGTTCTATAGCCAGTTCTGTTATTCCTTTAAATTCTGTTGATTTAGAGGAAGACGAGATTGAGGATGAGCCTGACGAAATCCTATTTGATTTTTTGCCTGATGCAGATAGGTATTGAGCAACAAGTTAGGGCTTTCCTGCATTCTCTAAATTTCCTAATCTAGTCGGACTGGCGATCGCCCCCTCCCTCACTACGCCTCAGACTTCAAATCCCGTTCCATCAGAGCTTCTACTGCTTGCCGAGGTGTAATTTTGCCGTTGAGTAAGCGATAAACTTGCAGCGAAACGGGAACTGGAATATTTTCTCGTCTAGCAATATCAATTAGAACATTAGCAGTATTCACGCCTTCGGCCGTGCCTTGCAGTTCTGCCAAAATTTGCTCTAGAGAATTGCCTTGAGACAGCCTGAAACCCACTTGATAGTTTCGGCTGAGTGGACTGCTACAGGTTGCTAGTAAATCGCCCAAACCTGATAAGCCAAAAAATGTTTCGGTTTGTCCACCAAGGTGAGTGCCGACACGAATAATTTCAGTTAAGGCGCGGGTAATTAGGGCAGATTTGGCGTTGGTGCCAAGCTGAAGCCCATCACATACTCCAACGGCGATCGCAATTACATTCTTTAGCGTTCCGCCCAGCTCAGTTCCAATCGGATCGGTGTTTGTGTAGACCCGAAAGCGATCGGACGAGAAAACAGTTTGCACCGTTTCGGCAGCAGCTTTGTTTGCGCTGGATACTACTGTGGCAGCAGGAAGCCCTTGCCCAATTTCTTTGGATAGATTTGGCCCAGACAGCACCACTACTGAGTTTTGTGGAAAACCTTCCTGCCAGATTTGCGAAGGGGTGCGACTGGTGGTAGCGTCCAACCCTTTTGTTGCAGTCACCAAAATTGTGTGAGCAGGAAGCTGACTAGCCTTGACCTGCTTCGCAACTTCTGACACCCCTTTCATGGAAATCGCAGAAATTACGATGTCTGCTTCTGTTAGACAATCTGCCAAAGATACCTCACCTTGACGCGTCCACAGATTCACCTGATGTTCCTTCTGACTGGCTAGCTTTGCCAGTATGGAACCCCAGGCACCCGCGCCCAGAACAGCAATTTGGTAGATGTGATGATTAGACAAGGGGAAAGGATGGGGAATAAGGAATGAAGCTAACTCGTAGGTTGGGTGAAGCAAAGCGGAACCCAGCAGGATCTTTGCAAATGTTGGGTTTCACGTTGTTCCACCCAACCTACAGCGGACGATGCCTCTGTCTCTCAGGGCGAGAGGGGTGAGGAGCTTGAAGCTGGTTGAACTAACGCAGGTTGAGAGCCATCAACCTCAGACAGATCAACCGGAGCAGGCAACATTTCGCCGCGAAAGTCAAGGAGTTGCACCATGACTAGGTAGGCGATGCCCAGGAGGAGGGCGATCGCCCCCGTAATCACAGCCACAATCTTTGAGCGGTCCATAGTCCTGACATCCTCAATGGGTGATTTCAAACGCTATTTGAGATGTTGTTCCAGGAAGGCAGTCGTGCGCTCCCAGGCGTCTTCAGCCGCTTCTGGGTCATAGTTCATGCCAGAGGGGTTAGCAAAAGCATGGTCTGCACCAGGATAGACATAAATCTCAACCGACTTGTCCAGAGACTTGAGAGCAGACTCAAACTCACGCACGGTTTCAACGGGTGGGTTGTCATCGAGTGCGCCAAAAACTCCCAAAATAGGCATTTGTAGGCTGCTGAGACGAGCCGGATCAGTTTCTAGCTGTCCACCATAGTAAATGACTGCGGCATCGAGTTGATCAGGCAAAAGCAGTGCTGTGTTGAGCGACCAACTTCCCCCAAAACACCAGCCAAGGCTGGCGATCGCCGTTGCTGACTGCTCATCCAAATACTGGTAAGCCTGACGCAGATTTTCCTGAGCCAGTTGAGGATTTTGGGCAACTGCATCTACCAAACGGCGTGCGGTCTGAGGATCTTCTGCAAATTCCCCGTTGTATAGATCGACTGCCAGCGCTGTGTAGCCTTCACCAGCCAAACGCTCGGTCATCATTCTAATGTTGTCGTTTAGCCCCCACCATTCGTGGATCACAATCAGTGCAGGCAGCGGCTCGGTTGCATCAGCCGGACGAGCCAGATAGCCCGTTACAGGGGTGCCATTAATGGTGGCATAGGTGACTTCTTCAGTTTCAACGGCGGTCGCGGGAGCTTGAGCCACAGCATCCGAAGCAATGGGTAAGTCAGCCCGGTGAGACTCCATCAGCCGGCTAGCGTAATCCCGGTTTGACTCTTGGGCAACTGAAAGGCGATCGCTAAGGGGATTAAACAGCGCCCATAGCAACACCAAAAACATCGTTATGATGGCAATTCCGAATAGTTTACGCGGTTTACGCATGATAGCTCTGCTAATTCCTTCAATTTCAAGCTGCTAGTGAGACTTTGTAAACTTTTGCCTCAATCTTTAACCTAACATTGACTGCGCTGGTGTTGCTGACTGGTAGTGATTTGCGAAATGGGGACTACTATACTCAGTTAGTTACTATCAACGTGACTGCGACGATTCAATAGCTTTGCATCTCATGGATACTGCCTCTCAACCCACAGCCGAATCTGCGATTGCCAAACGTCTGGCTGTGGTGCAGATTGCCGAATTGCGAAAGGTCTATCGCACTGGTTTTTGGCTCAATCAGAAAGTGGTGCCGCTGAAAAGCTGTTCGCTTGAAGTCTTTCAAGGCGAAACGTTTGGCTTACTTGGACCGAATGGAGCAGGCAAGACGACAATACTCAAGATTCTGCTAGGAATTGTCCGACCGACTCAGGGGAAAGCCTCTCTACTGGGAAAACCATTGGGCGATCGCACCGTCAAACAGCGAGTCGGCTACCTGCCCGAAAATCCCTACTTCTACGACTACCTGACGGGTTGGGAATTCTTGCAGTACGCTGCCGGATTATTTCAAATTCCTGCCTCAGTTCAACGAAAGCGAATCCCAGAACTCTTGGAACTAGTTGGGTTAGCGCAGTCTGCCGCCCGCAAAAAACAACTGCGGCAATATTCTAAAGGCATGTTGCAGCGAATTGGACTGGCTCAGGCACTAATCAACGATCCAGAACTGGTGTTTTTGGACGAGCCAATGTCTGGACTTGACCCACTGGGACGTTACCAAATTCGCGAGATCATTCTGTCGCTCAAGGCTCAGGGCAAAACGATTTTCTTTAACAGCCACGTCTTATCGGATGTCGAAAAGATTTGCGATCGCGTCGCAATTTTGGCCCAAGGCGAACTAATCTGCATCGGTTCACTCACCGAGTTGTTGGGCACTCCCGAAATCTATCACGTCAAGGTCAATGGCGGCAGTTCAGAAGTGTTGAAGCAATGGATTTCTGACCTGGAGCTTCAGGATGGCTACTGGCAAGGGCACCTCAAAGGACATCCCCAAGACTTCATGGCAAGTCTACGTCTGATGAATGCTCAACTGGTTTCAATGAACCTGTCTCGCCCTTCGCTAGAAGAATTTTTTGTCAACCAGCTTCGGCAACGCGGCATTCACACTAGTAGCTGAAATGTAGCAGATGTCCATGTAAGGGAGTAGCATTCGGCAGGAAGTCCCTGAAATAGACCCAAAATTATTGCCCGAATGCTACGCCCCTACAAGACCTTCGGGTTACAGGTCAGTAAAAGTAGAACCGTAGGTTGGGTGGTTTGGCGAACCCAACGCCTTGAGTTCACCAAACCACTACGACTCTTGCCATCATCGTTCTAAAGAAACAACGCAATCATCAGCAATGACATAAGCGGTTGAATTGCGTTTAAATGCAACCTCGTAAGCGCCTGTAAATTCTCCAAAAGAGGGCAGAACTAAAAGATTTTGAGTGCGATCGAGATAAAAACAGGGCAGCCGTAATTGGTCTAATTTCTCCTTGAGATTGACACAAGGATGGATATGACCACAGATATTTAGGAATCTAGGCTGAGGAGAAGGCTCATGGCTCAACAGCAAGTTACCGACTTCAATAGCATGAGTTAAATATTGAATTGAAGTGTTCTTTAAGGTTTGAATTAAGCGGCGATCGTGGTTGCCAACAATCAATACAACCTCTGCATCTACAGCGGCTTGAAATCGTGACCAGCTATCTAAAACTTCATTTACCAGCGCATATTTAGAATGAAACAGATCGCCTAAGATAAACAGCTTTTGAGGTTTAAATTTAAAGCAAAGCTGTTGCAGCCGATCCAGAGTTGTTTGATTC
Source organism: Oculatella sp. FACHB-28 (assembly GCF_014696015.1). Lineage (NCBI taxonomy): Bacteria > Bacillati > Cyanobacteriota > Cyanophyceae > Oculatellales > Oculatellaceae > Oculatella > Oculatella sp. FACHB-28. Next base: position 32,879 of record NZ_JACJPJ010000101.1, read on the forward strand.
ACTCGATTCGGAATTGGGATTCCCAGGGATTGAAAAGTTTCTGATTTGCCTAAATGAATATCAGCAACTAAAAGAATTTGATCGCTTTCCAGGTAAACTGCCTTTTCTGCAAGGAGCTGAAGCCGCACTCCAAGCACGTCGATTTCTTTCATTTATTCATCCACTGCTGTTTCAAGCGCTCAATTCTATCTAACAAACTTTCGTTAGACATGCGCGAGTTAAGCCGTTCCACTAATAAAGGAAAGGCAAAGGGTGAAGGGCGCTTTGTTTCTTTCCAAACTACATTTAATTGACTCAGGCGATCGAGCGTCTTAGTTAATCGATGGGTTTCTAGCTGATCACGTAACACTTCCTGTTCAGCCTGTTTCAGCAGCAGGTTGTCTGGCTCATACTTTGAGAAAACGTCGTAGAGCAACGAAGAACTGACCTGCAATTGATTGGCATCTTTTCGAGCCGAAGGATACCCCTTAAAAACTAAGCCCGCAACTTGAGCAATGCTGCGAAATTTCCGTTGAGTTAATTCAGAAATATTTAAGCCTGATTTGATATTTTCGTAGAGATTTTCTAGATCGAAGAAGCGATCGCCAAACAACTGCTTAAACGGATAATCTTTCGGCGCTAAAATTTCAAATCCGTAATCATTCACTGAAATAGTAAAAGTCGCTTTCTGCTGACTGGCAAAGCGATAGCCCCACAAAAAACCTAACCCCTCATGCACAAATCGCCCTTCAAATGGAAAAACGTATAGATGCTGTCCTTCTCTTGTCTTACAAACTTCAATTAACAGTTCATCTGATGCAGGTAAATGAGAGATTCTTTTTTGAGTAGAGGCGATCGGCAACATGCACTCTAACTCTTGATTCAACTTCTGCTTTGAGCTTGCATCATTTTGGAATCTCTCAATTTCAGATCGCAGATGCATACTCAACGAATCTGATATGGCTAAATTTCCTCCTCCCCAGGTTGGCGTAACGGTCGATTTTTGAGTGGTATTTTTGACATAAACCACCATGTCTTTCATCATGAAAAACTCTAGCTGCCGACCTGCAAAGAAAAACACATCGCCTTTTTTTAATCTCGATACGAAATTTTCTTCAACCGTGCCAATCCTTCTCCGATTCGTATAGACAATTTGCACTGCCTGATTCGATGTAATCGTGCCAATACTCATCCGATGCATTCGCGCAATCTTCTGGTCAGTTACCTGATAAAGCCCTTCCGTTTGAACTACCTTTTGATAACGAGGATAGGCACCCAAACATTTCCCACCCTTCTCAATAAAGTTGAGTGTCCAATCAAATTCCTCATCGGTTAGCTGGCAGTAAGTCACCGTTTGCCGAATCGTTTCCAAGCATTCCTCAGCCTTAAATCCATCTCCACAGGCTAACGTCACCAAGTGCTGAGCCAGCACATCATAAGGTTTTTCCAATGGTCGTCTAGTTTCGACATCTCCCACTGTTAAACCGCTACGAAAGGCTGAAATCTCAAGTAGTTCTAAAGCATTCGTGGGGAGAAACAAAATTTCTGAGGTACCTTCAGGAACATGAGCCGATCGCCCTGCTCTTTGCAATAACCTTGCCAGATTTTTCGCACTTCCAATCTGCACAACTCGCTCAACAGGTTGAAAATCTACGCCCAAGTCCAGCGATGACGTACACACCACCCATTTAATGTGTCCCACTTTAACACCTGCCTCGATCGCCTCCCGTTCCTGCACATCAATCGAGCCGTGATGTAGCGCAATCCGGTCAAGATATTCTGGCACTGCAAATGAAAGTGCTTGAAACCATCGCTCTGCCTGAGCGCGGGTGTTGGTGAAAATCAGCGTCGAACGATTGATGTCCAACGCATCCACCAACTCTTGAAACATTCTTAGTCCTAAGTGTCCTGCCCAAGGAAAACTATCCACAGAGGCAGGCAAAATGCTTTTGATGATCGTTTGCCGCTGCAAGTTGGACTGGACGATTAAAGGTTCACACCCGATTCCCACCGCAGCCTGTGCCGCTTCTTTCACATTGCCCAATGTCGCTGAAACTGCCCAAGTTTTAAGCTGGGGCTGAAGCTGCCGCAGATAAGACAGACACAGTTCTGTCTGAGTGCCGCGCTTAGAACTGAGCAACTCATGCCATTCATCTAAAATGACTGCCCGTAATGACTGAAACCGCTCCTTCGCGCCTTTGTAGGACAGCATCACTGCCAAAGATTCGGGCGTTGTGATCAGGATATCGGGCATGTTCTTGAGCTGTTTGCTCTTTTGGGAAGAACTGGTGTCTCCCGTGCGTGACTCTACCCGCAAATTCCAGCCCATTTCCTGAATCGGACGCAAAATGGATTGCTGAATGTCTCGTGATAGTGCCCGCAGTGGCGTAATGTAGAGCAACTTTAGCCCAGGGTTGGGAGCTTGCAGCATTTCTAGAATGGCTCCCATCACGGCGGCATAGGTTTTGCCGGAACCCGTCGGCACCTGAATCATGCCGCTTTTGCCATCCAGGTAAGCTTGCCATGTTTCTAGCTGAAAGGGCAGCGGTTGCCATCCCTGTTGCTCAAACCATTCCAGAGCGGGTTTTAGGCGATCGCCATCAGCCACAAATCAGCACTCCCAGCAAAAGACACAGCTTACAGATATTGTAAGCTCAGCCCTCTGGCGCAGTTTGGGTTATCAAGTGCGGGCTTTGGGCGATCGCTTCTTTGTCACGCCCATGATGATGTAGTAGTAAATCGTGAAAACTACACTCATGAAGATTTGGCTGCCCCAGGAACCGTGCCAGAAGTCAAACCAGTATTGTCCCCAATAAACAGACGCGAGGGTAACCAGCGTAATGCGTGGAATGTTGAGAATCAGCGCTAAACCCGCGCCAAACGCCATGATCAGGAGTACCTTTTGCCAACTTTGCTTGAGCAACAACCCCATCACCAAACCAGCCATTGCAATATTCACCGCCATGCTGAAGCCGTTACAGCCCCAGCCCACTTCTACGGCTCCCTGCGGCAAAGAGACGAACGCCCCTTGCACTTCAACGGTTTGACCGATTGCTTTTAACGTCAGGCTACCTGCCCAAGCCATGAAATGATCTAGCGCTCGATAAGGAGTCACCAGTTCCCACAGCAAACGGGTGGTTTCCCCCGGTCTAGGATAGACGCTCAACGCCATGAGCAGAGTAGGAATCGTGTACTTGCGAAAGAAACTAATTCCCCAAGAGCTACACGCAATGCCGATTAGAACGATCAGCCAGATTAGAGACTGTGACCAGATGGCGGTGCGGTAAAACGGGAAGAAAATTACTCCGCTGACAATCAAAATGTGTCCCAACAGTCGATCTTCATCAGCAACCGTTTCCTTCGCAAGCTGAGTCCGTTTCTTCCAAAGCTCATGCAGCGCCAGACCCACGACTCCCAGCATCAGCGGCAAACCTGGTGAACCCTGAAAGGCTCTCTCAATCAAAACGCCTAACCACATTGGGAAATAGCACAGCCCCACCAGCAGACCAGACAAGACGATCCGACCGTGAGTTGTTTTCAGGCTCTCCTGCAAAAAGCTCTGAAGCACTTTGCCTATTTTTTGCTGTCGTTTCTTTTGCTCAGATACTGGCATTGGCAAGTTCAGCTTTGACCGCTGTGGACTGTGATCAGGGATAGGACTCAAACACCTATCAACACTGCAGTTATTCAGTCGCTTGCTTGAAAAGACAGGACGCATCCCCCGGAATTCACAGCTTTTTTACACACTAGACTTCTTGCATGAATACTGTTCTGGAAACGTGAATCGTTGCGCGGCGGAGCCGCGCAACGATTCACGCAGGAGGTCAACTACTGCGCTTGCTCTAATGCTTCGAGTAGATGTAGGTTGGGTGGAGCAAAGCGTAGCTGAACTCCTGCCTCGGTTCTGTTGGGTTCCGCAATGCTTTACCCAACCTACGAGATATCAGTAGTTTTAGGAGTTTTGTCAGTCAACCAGCACAGCGGGTGTTCCTACACAAAAATGCATCCTAGAGTGTGTGCTTAGTGCTACGCCCTACTGGGGATATCTCATTTGAATGGGAACAGTGGTGTTATTTCCTAAGAAAAAGACAGCATCTTCAAACCGCGCAGGCCCCGTTACAGCAGGTGCATCATTGGAAAATCCATAGCCCTCTACAGGGATTCCCAATGCGCCCCGATTGAGCTGTTCGTCCCCGTTGCTGTCGTGGTAGATAGCAACCCCATAGCTACCCGCTTCTAAATCCTCAAAGGTGTAGGCAAACGGAGCTTCAGGGTCTTCGGGTAAATTGTCGGCGATCGCCACACACGCCCGCGTCACTGCACTATCGTTATCGTTGGGGAAACCCGGACTGCCAGAAAAAACCTTGAAGCAAACATTTCCTTCCTGGCTCTGCAAACCGCTCACTTCTACGGTCAGATTGCCTGTAAACTGTGCCCTGGCATTGCCTGAAAACCAGAAACTTCCTGCTGCCAGCAGCGCTACCATGCCCCATTTCTCAACCATAGAACTCCTGTGTAATACGGTCTGTAGTTTAGCGGGCGATCGCTTCGTATCACGATAGCCTGATAAAAAAATCGGAAGCGCAGCATCGCCACACTTCCGTCTTGAAGATTGAAATTAAGGAATTTCCCTAGTAAGTTTCTACGTGCCAGCGTTCCTTGATGGATTTCTGGTAAGCCTTCCATTCCACGCCGTCCTTGGCAGCAGCAGCAGTCATTGCTTCATCAATGCCGCCTTCCATGCCCTTCAGACCACAAATGTAAGTATGGGTCTTCTCATTTTGGACAAGCTTCCAGAGTTCGTCAGCATATTCAGCAACTCGGTGCTGAATATACATTCTGCCGCCTTCAGAGTTCTTCTGCTCACGACTGATTGCGTAGGTGAGGCGGAAGTTATCAGGATATTTCTCCTGGATCGCTTCCAACTCCTCCTTATAAAGAATGTTAGGCGTAGTCGGAATTCCAAAGATCAGCCAGGCAAAGCCCTTAAACGGATAATCAGTATTGAGCTTTTGCTCACCTTCCTGGAACATTCGCCACAGGTAAGCCCGGAAAGGCGCAATTCCAGTACCCGTCGCTAGCATAATAATGTTTGCTTCGGGGTCGTCAGGAAGCAGCATCTCCTTGCCCACAGGACCAGTAATCTTAACATCTGCTCCTGGGTCCAGATGGCACAGGAAGGTAGAGCACACCCCATAAACCATTTCACCCGTTTCAGGATGCTTGTACTCTAGCTGCCGGACGCAAAGTGAAACGGTCTTGTCGTCCAGATTGTCACCATGCCGGGTAGAGGCAATAGAGTACAGCCTGAGCTTATGAGGCTTACCATTCTTGTCAGTGCCGTCAGGAATGATGCCGATACTTTGACCTTCTACGTAACGTAGATCACCCTCAGAAAGGTCGAAAATGAGGTGACGAACGGTGCCAATGCCGCCCTCGCCAACCAGTTCCTCGTTAGAGAGGCACTTACCCACAAACGGAGCATTGGGGCGGTAAGTGTTGACGGGAACGTCCTTTTTTTCTTTCTTAGGCTTTGGTTGAGCTTGTTCTGCTTGGGTCACGGGTTTACTCTCCTCTGCTGATGTCTGAGATACAGTACCCGATGAGGAGGTCTTGCCGTTTGCTACGCCGTTGATGGTTGCAGGGCGGATGCTGACGATTTTGCCACCCAGTCGGGTGATTCGCTGCATTTCCTGATTCATCCGGCTATAGGGCACTATGATAGACACAGTGCCACTTCGACGAATTGGATAGTCAGTCTTGTCGGTTTCTTCGTTTTGACGAAGCCCTTCAACTTCATAGACAAAGAGGCGGCTACCGTAGGCTGTGTTGGCAGCGCCACCCGCTGCGCTTGGATTATACATCGCTAATCAATAAATCCTGAACCCAACTGAGACACACAGAAGTCGCGTGCCATTGATCACGCCCCAGCCAAACTACGGATTTTAGTCCGAAGGTTAGAGCTAGTCTGTATTAGCGTAGCATTGCAAGACGACACTCACTCATCAAAGGCAGCAAGTTTGGCATAAAATCCTGCACTTGCCACTGTTCTACGATAACGAGCAATTCTTTGAGAGAATGTCAAGGTCGAGCAATTTCATTATTTCTAAATGCACAATTGCATTTAGCATGGTGATATTAACGGTGCTATTGAGCAGCAAGATTCAATTCAGGCGAACCTTGTAGGGAGGATCGCATTCTGGTAGGATCTAGTGTATCCGGTAGTACTAAATACTTACCAAAATAAAGCATGGGTCTTCTTCCGCTAGGCGGTACCTGAGTTCGTGCGCCCCTTCGTCGTTGTCTTCGTACTTTGACTGAAGGTTTAAGGCAGCAAGGAAACGCTTGACGGTCTATAGGGAGAGTCTCACTTCAAATTGGCGAGAAATTGGCGGGACGGCCCTAACTTGTGGGTTTAGTCGGCTCGGGTTTCAGTTTATTGAATTGTTTTAACTTCGTTAGAGGGTACCTATGACCATTAAGCCAGACCGTGTGGTTCTAATTGGCGTAGCCGGAGACTCCGGATGCGGTAAATCGACTTTCCTACGCCGATTGGCAGACCTGTTTGGGGAAGAGCTGATGACTGTCATTTGCCTGGATGACTACCACCGTCTGGACCGGAAGCAACGGAAAGAGGCTGGGGTAACGGCGCTAAATCCAGAGGCAAACGACTTTGACCTGATGTATGAGCAAATCAAGGCGCTCAAAGAAGGTCATCCCATTGACAAGCCTATTTATAACCACGAAACGGGGATGATTGACCCCCCCGAACGGGTGAATCCAAACCGGATTGTGGTTATTGAAGGGTTGCATCCGATGTATGACGAGCGGGTGCGATCGCTGCTTGACTTCAGCGTTTATCTCGATCTAGATGACGAGGTTAAAATTGCTTGGAAGATTCAGCGAGACATGGCAGAGCGTGGGCATCGCTATGAAGACATATTGGCTTCGATTAACTCTCGCCGCCCTGACTTTGATGCCTACATTGATCCGCAAAAGCAGTACGCTGACGTAGTCATTCAAATCCTACCAACGCGCCTGATCAAAGACGACACGGAGCGTAAAGTGCTGCGCGTCCGCCTGATTCAAAAAGATGATGTAGAGGGAATGGAACCCGTCTATCTGTTTGATGAAGGTTCTACGATCGACTGGATTCCTTGTGGTCGTAAGCTGACCTGCTCTTATCCTGGCATTCGGATGTTCTACGGACCGGATGAGTACTACGGCAACAGCGTCTCTGTGCTGGAAGTCGATGGTCAGTTTGATCGGCTGGAAGAGGTAATTTACCTTGAAAGCCACCTCAGCAACACATCCACCAAGTTCTATGGTGAAATGACTGAGCTGCTGCTCAAGCACCGCGAATATCCTGGTTCAACGAATGGTACAGGTTTGTTCCAAGTGCTGGTTGGCTTAAAGATGCGCGCAACCTACGAACGTCTGATTTCCGCTGCTGAGGCACCTCTGGCAGCGAAAGTGGCTGCAAACTAGTTGCACTCAGGTTAGATTCAAAATTCAGGAGTCAGAATTTAGCAGTGATATGATGCTTCTGCTAAAGTCTGGCTCCTAATTTTATTGATATTTCATTGCTTTAGAGATTGTTATGACTCTTGCAGAAGACCTGTGGCAGGCAAATCAAGATTTGGCGATCGCTTCTCTCACCAATCCTTTCGTCCAAGGCATTAGTAATGGGACGCTAGCTAAGTCTAAATTTGCCTACTACGTCGGTCAAGATGCCTTTTTTCTGGAAGCCTTTGCCCGTGCCTACAGCATTGCTGCCGCTAAAGCTCCTGATTGGGAAGGGTTCGGTACTTTTCACAATCTGGCAGCCGGGGTCTTACAAGAACTTCAGCTCCATCAAAGCTATGCGGCTCAGTGGGGAGTCAACCTTCAGGCTATTGAGCCTGGGGCGGCAACTCGTCGCTATACCGATTTTTTGCTAGCTACCGCCTGGAGCCAGGAAGCGGGTGTGACTACAGCGGCAATGCTGCCCTGTATGCGGCTGTATGCTTTTATCGGTCAAAAGCTAGCCCAGCCACAAATTCCAGATCATGCCTATTCAGACTGGATTCGCACTTACAGCAGTTCTGAATTTGAGCCTTTAGCAGATCAGCTTGCTCAACTCGCTAACCGATATGCTGCAATGACTGAAATAGTACGGTCAACTTATCGCTACGCCATGCAGTGTGAACGCGACTTTTTTCAGGCAGCATGGGAAGTTGAGCACTATTAGCGACTGGTTGTAAAGCTAGGAGGCTGGCGATCGCCCCTCCCATACTTTCCCAAAACAAACTCCAGGATTGCTATAAAATACATCCTGCACAGCATGGGGTTAGGGAACGTATGGATTATCGAGCGGCAGGGGTAGACGTTGAGGCGGGTCGGGCATTTGTGCAGCAGATTCGCAGCCTGGTAAATAGCACCCGTCGCCCGGAGGTTTTGGGTGGGTTGGGGGGCTTTAGTGGGTTGTTTCAGCTTCCGACTGGGTATCGAGAACCTGTGTTGGTGTCGGGCACCGATGGGGTAGGGACTAAGCTGAAACTGGCGCAGAATGGCGATCGCCACGACACTGTCGGAATTGACCTGGTTGCCATGTGCGTTAACGATGTTCTCACTTGTGGGGCAGAGCCGCTGTTTTTTCTCGATTATCTGGCGACAGGCAAGCTAGAGCCTGACCAACTGACTCAAGTCGTTGCCGGAATTACAGAAGGATGTCGGCAGTCAGGCTGTGCCTTGCTGGGTGGAGAAACGGCTGAAATGCCCGGATTTTATCAGCCTGGGGAATATGATTTGGCAGGCTTTTGTGTGGGCATTGTGGAGAAGAGCCAGATTTTAGATGGTTCTCAGGTTGAAGTTGGGGATGTGGCGATCGGGCTAGCGAGTCAGGGTGTTCACAGCAATGGGTTTAGTTTGGTGAGAAAGATTATTGAGACGGCAGGTGTGAATGTGGGCGATCGCCCCTCCCTGCTGGGTAAGACTCTGCTTGAAGAATTGCTGACCCCAACCCGTATCTACGTCAAACCGATTTTGACCGCCCGTCAGTCTGAACTCGCGATTCATGGAATGGCACACATTACGGGGGGTGGTTTACCCGAAAACTTGCCTCGCTGTTTGGGAGAAAATCAGTCGATTCAAATTAATTCGCAAAGTTGGACAATTCCCCCCATTTTTGAATGGCTAGCTGCTACGGGTTCTGTTGATCGGGCTGAGATGTTTAACACCTTTAATATGGGAATTGGCTTTGTGCTGCTGGTTCCCCCGGCTCAGGTTGAGCAAACGATTCAATGGTTTAAAGCTGAGAATTTACCTGCATGGGCGATCGGTGAGGTGATCGAAGGAAATGGTGAGTTGAGCTTTTCGGCTTGAAATAAGTTCACCCTACGAGAATGGCGGCGCAGCAAAGCCACACCGCCAGTTCAATTATTTCCGTGAGATAAAGCGTAGATTAGAACCGTCTGGCTTTATCGATCTCTTCTTACTGTATTGGATGCGCGATTCCAGGCATCCTGGACGGCATACTTTGCTTTGTCCCAGGCTAAGCCAGCACCGCCGTGTCGCTGCTCATAGTCGCGCCGCAATTCAGGTTCAACCTGATCAAACGTTCTACCACTCGTAGAATAGCGACCGTAGCTGTCATAGCCCATCTCGTAGGCAGGCTGATAGGTTTCGTAGGTTGTTCCCTGGCTGTAGTAAGGGCGGGAGGTGTAGTTGCTCCGCCAGTAATCGTCTTCACCGACATACCGTGTGTTGCGATCTGCCCGATCCCAGGCATCGCGGGTTGCATGGCGAGCATCATCCCAACGCAAGCGTGAGTTGCTGTAGTTGGTTTCGTAGTCGCGTCGCAGATCTGGCTCGACCTGATCAAAGGTGGTGTTGCGATCGCGATAGCGAGTGTATCCTTCATAACCCGTCCGGTAGGCAGGGTGGTAGTCATCGTAGGTGTGACTAGACTTGGCATAAGGGCGGGAAGTGTAGTTCTGACGCCAATAGTCATCTTCGACCGTTGGATTGACTGCTTCAGCAGCACTCTTACCCACTAAGCCACCGACCACACTGCCGATCGCAGCTCCAATAACCGATCCAACTGGGCCGCCGACTGCACCGACCGCAGCTCCGACTGCACCTGCACTTGCTGCTCCAATTCCAGTTCCAACCGGATGTGCCCCTGGCTCACCCGTAATCGGGTCACGGTTTGCATCTGCGTCCGCTGGATCGTGGTTTCTTTTGTCCATTGGGTCGTGGTTCTTTCTATCCATAATTACCTCGTTGTTATGGTCGGGTTCTTAAACGGTCGACCACTCCAAAGTAGTTTTATTAGAGAATATGTTCTTCTCTCGGGGGTTATAAGTATGAGTTCTATTCCTTTCGGAGGTTAACTGTAGCTAAAGGTAGAATTATTTAGTTTGTTAAATACTTTTTTTGACTGCTTAAGCTGTTGCAAATTGCTCTAAGAATAGGAGCAGCTAAGCAAAGTTTCGCTAAAAAAAACATCCCCAGGTTTTGCCTGAGGATGAAGTTAATTGATGTTAGGTCAAAGGGGGCGCTTCCAAATTTCAAGGGAATTTTAGAGCGGATCAAGCACAACTTTGATGCAGTTATCTTTCTTCTGCTTGAAGATTTCGTAGCCCTTAGGTGCGTCTTCTAACTTCATCCGGTGAGTGATGATGTAGGAGGGATCAATGTCACCCTTTTGAATGTGTTCCAACAAAGGACTGAGATAACGGTGAACGTGAGTTTGTCCCATTTTGAAGTTCAAGCCTTTATTGAAAGCGGCTCCAAAGGGAATCTTGTCGAGCAGTCCGCCATAAACTCCCGGGATCGAGACGGTGCCGCCTTTGCGACAGGCAACGATAACCTGGCGTAAGGCTGTAGGGCGATCGGTTTCCAAACGCACGGCTTGTTTCACCCGGTCATAGATGGCGACAGCATCGGTGCCGTGCGCTTCCATGCCCACTGCGTCAATGCAGGCATCGGGACCGCGTCCACCCGTCATTTCTTTCACCGCTTCGCCTGCGTCTACTTCTTCGTAGTTAATAACCTCGGCTTTGCCGAACTCTTTTGCCAATTGCAGGCGTTCTGGAACCCGATCGATGCCAATGACCCGGTCTGCTCCCAACATGTAGGCACTCTTAATCGCAAATATTCCAACTGGACCACAGCCCCAAACGGCTACGGTGTCGCCAGGTTGAATGTTGCAGTTTTCAGCAGCCATGTAGCCCGTGGGGAAAATGTCTGTGAGAAACAGGACTTGCTCATCAGTTAAGCCGTCTGGGATTTTGAACAAACCGACATCTGCAAAGGGAACGCGGGCATACTGTGCCTGCCCTCCAGCATATCCACCAAAGATGTGAGAGTAGCCAAATAGCCCAGCGGCTGAGTGTCCGTAGAGTTTCTCGGCGATCGCCGCGTTCGGATTCGAGTTATCGCACAGCGACCACAGATCTCGCTGACAGAAGAAGCAATTGCCGCAAGAGATGGTGAACGGAACAACGACGCGATCGCCAATCTTAACCCGTTTAACGTCACTACCGACTTCAACCACCTCGCCCATAAATTCATGACCGAGAATGTCACCTGACTGCATCGACGGAATAAATCCATCGTAAAGGTGCAAATCCGAGCCACAAATTGCAGTTAGCGTAATTTTGATAATGGCATCATGCGGATTGATAATTTTGGGGTCGGGTACGTTATCTACTCGAACATCTGTTGCGCCATGCCAGCAAACAGCTTTCATTCAATTCTCCTTATCTTCCTACGGCTCTTTCTGCGCCTTCGACTGTGTCTTCAACCTTGTCTTTTACGTCGTTGATAAACTCTTTTGTGCCTGGATAAATTGGCTGATCAAGGTTGAGTTTTTCACGGACATTATCGGCAATACCCTTCAACCCTTCTTGCGTTTCCACCTGGGGGCTATTTTCGATGGCAGCACCCGGACTAGTGTTTCTGCCACTATAGTCAGCCTGTCTTCTGGTACCCGGTTCGCTAATTTCGTTGTTGTAATTGCCCCGGTCGTAGGTGGTTGCCTGTGGTTTTTCAATCGGGTTGGCGATCGCTTCACTTCCACCAAATGCACCAAAGCTAGCCGTCAGAAATAGAATTCCGGTTAGAAAAACAAAGACGACTTGTTTCAATCCGTTCAACACCTGTTTCATGTTCTCGTTCCTTCTTGTTTTCAAATTTCAAACTTCGATAAACCTTTTCCAGGGTCTCTTAACTGCGGCCGCTGGGTTGCCCTTCAGTCGTTGCAATCTCGCCCGCTTCCATGAGTTGCTTGAAGCGGCTCAGTTCTGCCCCGATTTGTTGTTCTGGTTCTTCGCCAAATAGCTTCGCTAAGGCTCCGGTCAAGGCTCCACCCGGTGGGTTGTATTCCAGCACGACTTTGACTTCAGTGCCGCGTCCTTGGGGAGCAGGTTGAAAGCGAACGAAGCCAGAGTTATCTACATCAGCGCCTTCTACTGAAGCCCAAGCAATTAGGCGATCGGGCTGGTCGCTGACGATTTCTGCATCCCATTCCACTGATGCTCCCAGAGGCGCGGTTGCGATCCAGTGAGAGCGTTTGTCGTCGTGCACTTTGACGGACTTGAGATGCTGCATGAAGGTCGGCAGATTCTCAAGGTCGTGCCAAAAGTTGTACAGGTCAGAGGCTGAGCGATTGATGGTGACGGTCTTTTCAACGCGAATGCTCTTGTTGATGCCGGTAGCATCTGCGATGGTGGCAGGTAGGCTCTTTTCACTCTTTGCCCCGTGCAATGCTAAGCTGCCGCCTGCAACTGCCATCAGTGCGCCCCGCAAAGAGCGCTGTTGCAGACCCATTAACACCATTGCGCTGCCACCAATAATCGAAGCCCAGCGCTCGTTCTCACCTTTGCTGTCCGATGCTGATTGGCTTTGCAGATTCGACTGATTTGTTACTTCTTCCATAGTGTTTGTTTAGGTTTTCCGCTTTGGATTCCTTGATGATTAAAGTGATTAGAAATGCCCCAAATTGATCAAAATCACTCTCTCTAAAGTATTTTCATTTCACATTTCAATAGACCAACCCAAATACTCAGAGATTAAACTTGAGCCTCAATTCCTGGCGAAATGAATGATTGAAATAGCATAGCTATCTGTGACAGCTATTTTGCAATAGCTATTTGTGGCTATTTATGGCTGTTAACCTACCGTCAGATGCTTTTTAGAGTGCTTTTTAGGCAATTCCTAACTCATTGCTGGTGACTTCAGCTTAGGAATGTGAGCGAAAGAAATTCTTCATTCTAAAGGGATAGATCAGGGGACAAACTTTTTCTCTCAATTGCTTTTCAGCCCATTTGAAGATTTTGAATTTCTCTGGTTTTTCGTAGGACTTCCTCAGCCAAAAGAAGGATGTTGTTAGCGGTCTAATTTTGCCTACTGAGAAAAGAGATTCAATTAACTTTTTTGAAGGGAAATAAGAGATGCAATTAAAGCCAATTCATCAGCAGGTGGTTGCCGTTGTGGGGGCTTCAAGCGGCATCGGTCGTGAGACAGCGCTACGGTTTGCCCAACGGGGGGCAAAAGTCACGGTTGCGGCCCGCAGTGAGGTCGGGCTACAAACCCTAGTTGATCAAATCAAGAGTGCAGGCGGAGATGCACTGGCGATTGTTGCGGATGTAGCCGAATTTGAACAGGTGAAGGCGATCGCCGATAAAACTGTTGAAACCTACGGACGGCTCGATACCTGGGTTCATGCAGCGGCGACGGGCGTTTTAGCACCGTTTGAAAAGATTACGCCAGAAGAATTTCAACGCGTCGTCGATGTCACGCTGATGGGGCAGGTACATGGTGCTATGGCAGCACTGCCCCACCTCAAGCGCGAAGGCAGAGGGGCACTGATTCACATTTCCTCGGTAGAGGCACGGCGTGGTATACCGCTACAAAGCCCCTATTCTGCTTCAAAGCATGGAGTAGAAGGGTTTCTGGAAGCGCTGCGGGTAGAGCTACAGCACGACAACATTCCCATTAGTGTGACTAATATCTTGCCAGCAGTAATTAATACGCCCTACTACAACAAGGCGATGACCAAGTTGGGCGTGAAGCCAACTGGAATTCCGCCTTACTATGAACCGAGTTTGGTCGCGGATGCGATTTTGCACACCGCGGAGCATCCAACTCGCGACTTTATCGTGGGGGATGTAGGCAAGATTGTGGACGTGCTGCAACGGTTGTCGCCACAGTTGGTGGATGTGCTGCTGTCGGCGATCGCTTTCCCACTCCAGCGAACCGATGAACCAAAATCTGAAGATGATCCCAACAACCTGTTTGCTCCGGCTGATCCAGCAGCAGGTTATGACCGAGTAGAAGGCGATTTTGGCAATCTCACTATTCCTAGTGTCAGCGATTGGTTTGACCGCAATCCGACCGTGAAATGGGGAGCGATTGCCAGTGTCGCAGCCCTTGCTTTACTAGCAACTCAGGCATTCACAGGCAGTTCAACCCCAGGAGAGCTGTAAAGTGACTTATCCTCAAGCACCTTGGACGCTTCAAGGCTACTCCATCCAAAGCCTTCAACCCATCGACGTTGAACAAGTTCGTTCACTGATTCCGGCTGAGCTAGAAATTATTTCAGTCTTTCCGGGTAAAACTCTGGGCGGTGTTTATGTGGCCTCCTATAGCACAGGATCAACATTGCTCTACAACGAGCTAATCGTGGTGGGCGCGTTGACTCGCTATGAGAACCAGGTTGGCAGTTGGGTGTCGCACATTTATGTAGACAATCCTGATTCTGTTGCCGGGGGGCGAGAAATTTGGGGACTGCCCAAGCAACTAGCTCAATTTACCTGGGAGCAGGGCACCCAAAAACGGGTATCGGTCTATCAGGAAAATCAGTTGCTCTGTCGGTTTGAATACAGTTGGCAGATTCCAGCATGGCGACAGCCTCTCAAGGCGATAAGCTTTAGTACGCTGGATGCCGATTTACTCTCATTTGAAGCAGAAGCATCAGCCAACTTTAGTTTGGTAGGCGCTGACTTGCAGGTGCCAAGCGGTAGCCCTTTTCACCATCTTTGCCTTGATCAACCTCGGTTGGTTTTCTATGCTGACCAGTTGCGTCTGTCAATTAGCAGTCCTCAGCACCTAATAACCCGTGTAAAATTCTAGGCATCTATTCTGTAATGTCCGTTTTCGAGTTGGATAGAGCAAAGCGGAACTAAGATTTGATGAACGTGCAAAGACGTATCGCCCGCATTGCGGGCGATACGTCTTTGCACCGTTTCAACTACATTCTGTGTGGTTGAAATGGTGCTATTGAATTTACCCAGGTTTAGGAACTGGACTTTTCAGCGACAGCTTCTTCACTGGCTGATTCCACAGTTTGCGTTGGTGCTTCGGAAGCAGGTTCAGATGTAGAAGCAGGTTCAGGGGTTTCTTCCACAGCTACTTCAGTTTCCACAGCTACTTCAGTCGGTTCTGATGCTACTTCGGCTACTGATTCTGTTTCTACGGCAACTGCTTCGGCGGATTCAGTTGCCGCTTCGACAACTGGCTCAGTTGGTTCTGGGGTTTCAGGCGCTACTTCAGCCGCAGAAGTGGCTTCCGTTGATTCTTCAGCCGCTACTTCAGTTGTTTCCGCTGATGCCTCCAAGGTTTCTTCTGGAGTTTCTTCTGGAACCTCTTCGACGGGTGGCTTGGGTTGGGTGGGTCTAGGCCCACGCATCAAAGCAAGATTTGCGGGTGCAGGACGTTCGTCTCTGTCGCGATCGCCCTTCCCTTTCCCTTTCCCCTTCGAGCGATCTTTGTCTCTGTCTCTACTCCGACCTTCTTTGCCTTCCGATGAACGCAGGGCATTCCGTTCTTCGGGCGATCGCTTCACCGGAGCGGGAGCGCGTTTTGCCGGAGCCGCCTCAGACGGAGACTCGACTATAGCCTCAATCGCCACTTCATTAGATTCAACAGTCTGAGACTCGACTGCCTGACGCTCAGACTTCTTAATAGGACGTTCTACCATGATTCAGCATTTTTGTTTACCTGTTATCCTATCTCGAACCCAGGGGGCATTGCTGGTTTGAGGGTGGAATTTGAATAAGGATTTTAGGCGATAGAGAAACAATCTCTGCCACCCAAAATCCTGTTCTATTTTGATCTCAGGCGATTTGCTGAATGCTATACGCCAGGGAAACTAGTTTTGGCTGTTGCCCGACCTCATCATCGAAAGGACGCGCCCGTTTTTGACAAAGCGTTCAGATAGCACCTGACGATAAACCGCTTCATAGCCATCAGTCATGCGCTGCACACTAAAGTGAGTCAAAACATGTTCTCGGCAGGCATAGCGGTCAATTTCGGGGAGACGGGCGATCGCCTCCGCGCATTCCTCAAGGTTATGGCACAAAAAGCCTGTCTTGCCGTGAACGATCACTTCAGACGTAGACCCTAGCTCCATTGCGATTACAGGAGTGCCAGCCGCCATCGACTCGATCATCACTAGCCCAAACGGTTCACGCCAGGTAATGGGAAACAGCATTCCAACCGCATTGCCCAAAAGTGCGTTTTTCTGGAAGTGGTTTGCCTCACCCAAATACTGGATTTGCTCACCATCGACCAGCGGCTTGATTTCCTGTTCAAAGTAGTCCACATCCACCACATCAACCTTGCCTGCCATCTTCAGCTTCCAGCCTGTTTGCTTGGCAATGGCGATCGCCAGGTGCGCTCCCTTCTCAGGTGATATCCGCCCCAAGAATGCCAAATAAGGCTCTTCATCTGGTTGAGGATAAAACTGATGGCTATCGGGATCAATGCCGTTGTAAACCGTTGCGACGCAGTTTAGGTCTAACCGTGGCTCCCGTTGAGCGTCAGAGATGCTGACGTAGGGTTGTTTTTTGGCGTAGCCAAACATCTTCTCGTTGTCAGGCGTGAAGATGCCGTGAAGTGTGTGAATTGTTGGGGTTTTAACCAGATTTGCAAAGGGCAGTACAGAGCAACCCATGTGAGAGTGAATGATGTCAAATTCCTGCGCCCGTTCGTATACCTGGCTCAATTGCAGCATTTCGTAGATGCCGTACTCCTTCACATTAGGAGCTAGACGCAGTGCTTGAGGACAAACAGATTCAAGCTTAGCCAGACTAATGGAATCGCCCGATGCAAATAGCGTCACCTCATGTCCCCGCCGAACCAGTTCATCGGTCAGCAGTCCAACAACCAGTTCAACGCCGCCATAAGCCGGAGGGGGAACTCTCTCCCATAACGGGGCGATTTGAGCAATCCGCATTACAAACCTCCTTAAGGAATATAAGACTTGAGCTAAATTGACCAGCCCTTCGTCTACGGAGTGCTTTCAAGCGACTCATTTGCTTGAGAGCTTATACATTAAAGATCGTTAAGCAAGTTTAATAAACGCTAAAACTTGTGACGAAGTGTCTGAAGTGTATGAATGATTTACTTTTTTTGACAATAGGTATATTTACCCTTAAGTATGCGGGAAATCCACACTTTTTGAGCGCGTCAATTAATACAAAAACGTTGCCTGGTAAGGCACTTAAGGCGATCGCTCGTAAATCCCAAGATCCCTCTCTAGGAAGAGTTTCAGCAGCAGCAAGATGGGCGAGAAACTACGACTTCGGGGTGAGGTTCTCCTGACTCGCGTTGAGCAGGAGATTGGGTGAATATAAATCTGTAAGCAAAAGCGGTTACGAACCGCACTGCTCTAAAAACTGTTCAAGATCCAAGAATTGTTGAAGGATTATTGTAGAGGTGACACTATGATGATTCGCTACTGGCAACCTTTCCGTGAGATCGAAACTCTGCGTCGTCAGCTTGATCACGTGTTTGACGAAATTACCAATTCTCAAAGCGATTCACCCGCCGCTTGGGGTCCTGCAATCGAGATGCAGGACGATAGCGACAACCTGATTCTTAGAGTGCAGCTACCCGGTATTGAAGGCAAGGATTTGGATGTTCAGGTGACTCGTGATGCAGTCGCCATTGCAGGCGATCGCCCACAACCCCAAGAGGCAAATTATCTGCACTCTGAATTCCGCTATGGCAAGTTTCAGCGTGTAGTCAACCTACCCGTAGCCGTACAAAACGATCAGGTGAGTGCAAACTTTACCAACGGCATTTTGACGCTGACCTTACCCAAGGTGACAGAGGCACGTAACCGAGTCGTTAAAGTCAATCTGGGTGAACTATCAGGTGCATCAACCCCAACGCTAGAAGCTAGCACCAACTCCGTTGCAGAGAACAGCAACAACTAATTGGTAATTAGCTAGACCTATAGGGTGGGCATTGCCCACCCTTTTTGTGTATCTGCACTGGCTGCTCCTTAAAGGGTTCACAAGCTTGTTGCTTCGTAAACTTGCGTAAAGTAGAGATAGGATCGTACTTTGCGCCTGAACTAGCCACTAATTCGCTAACAATGGATATTCCCGTTCTCTCCTCTACTGTTTTGCTGACGCTGTTGCTTTCGGTTGGGCTGTTTTTCTTTATTCGGGCTTCAACTAAAGACCGAATCCAAGTTGCCAAACTAGTTACAGAGCAACCTGAAGAATCTTTGCTAGAGCAGCTACAGGCGTACTTTATACAGCGGGCTTATCGAATTGCAGCAGTAGACGCAGCTAAGAATCAGGTGACGTTTGAAGGATTTGTTCGCCCCAGCGTGTTTCTAGCTGTTTTCCTGACGCTGCTAGCGGCGGTCGGTTTGCTTTGCTTGGCGTTGGTTTTGGCGCTGCTGTTACCCGATTGGGCAAACATCTTGCCGATTTTAGTTGTGTTTTCGCCGATCGCAGGCATCTTTTACTGGCGTAAGTCTGCCCGTCCTGAGCAGGTTCGGCTACAGGTCGCAAAGTTGCAAGGAGATGAGTCTGTGCAAAACCTGGTGACGGTCACAGCCCATCGGGACGAACTAGCAGAGCTACAGCGAAGCCTGAATTTGAAACCTTTAGAGGAAAGCTGAGTATGGGCTGGATGCAGAGTCTTTTAGCTCAAGCCGTACAAATTCTGCTTAAATTCTGGTAGATTTGCTTGCAGTGAAGGGTCTAACCCCCTTAAAGATATAGTTGAGACAGCCTTGAATTTTAAGGAAATGGGTGGTGGGGCGATCGCCCTTTCCCCGCCCTTTTTCCTCTCCTCCTCGCGCTACAAGAGGTGTGGTGATCAGCAAAGCAAAACTGGCTGTACTCAGGACGTGGCTCGACCAACTTAGCCGGGAACAGTCGACTGACCCGGCATATAAGGCTTGGCGAAAACGGTTTCTGCAACAGCGCTTGCAGCTAGGGTTACAGCTTGCTGTTGCAGCTTACCTGAGTTTCATTTTGCTAGAACTGGTGCTGACTGCCGCTCAGATCAAAGTGTGGGACCCGGGCTGGCTAGTCATGGCCAGTGTCGCGGAGCTAGGACTGATTGCCTGTCTGGTGGGAGTGCGATCGCCTCAAGGCAAGCACCGATTGGGACTACTCTTTTTGGGGGGTTCCTGGTCAATCACGCTAGTGGAGCAGGTTTGGGCAACGCTTAACGGGTTTGCCTTTCCGGGGCTTTTTGCCTGGACTTTGGTGTTGTTGACTCAGGCGACTCTGGTACCTGTCCGCTGGTATTTACACCTGATCTCTCAGGTTGGTTTACTGTCCTACTACTTCGGCGTAAACACCATTCTGAATCTTTACCCCAACGACGGTCAGCCCCTTTGGGACCCGATCCAGGTGCTTTACTTGCTCTGGTTTTGTGGCATCTGTGATCTGGCTGTTTTTTTGTATGAGCGACTGCAAAGAACTGAGTTTCAGACGCGACGTGAGTTAGAGGCTGAACAGGAGAAGTCAGAGCGGCTGTTGCTCAACATTTTGCCAGAAGCGATCGCCCAACAGCTTAAACAGGACCATCGCACGATCGCAGAAAGCTTTGCCGAAGCAACGGTTTTGTTTGCTGATATCGTTGGCTTTACCCAAATTTCAGCCGGAATTCCGCCGCGTGAACTGGTGACGCTGCTCAACCAAATTTTTTCCACTTTTGATCAACTGGCAGAACAACACAATTTAGAAAAAATTAAGACGATTGGGGATGCCTACATGGTGGTCGGGGGGTTGCCCATTGAGCGAGGCGACCATGTGGAATCGATTGCTAGCATGGCACTAGATATGCAAGCGGCGATCGCCCAATTCAAAACTCGGCAAGACCAGCCTTTCCGCATTCGCATTGGAATCAACACCGGTCCCGTTGTAGCAGGCGTAATTGGCAGAAAGAAATTTATCTATGACCTTTGGGGCGATACCGTAAATATTGCCAGTCGGATGGAATCTCAAGGATTACCGG
Organism: Oculatella sp. FACHB-28; assembly: GCF_014696015.1. Taxonomy (NCBI): domain Bacteria; kingdom Bacillati; phylum Cyanobacteriota; class Cyanophyceae; order Oculatellales; family Oculatellaceae; genus Oculatella; species Oculatella sp. FACHB-28. The sequence goes on from NZ_JACJPJ010000101.1 coordinate 53,111, forward strand.
GCTGCATTCAGGTGACAAAATCCGTCTATGAGCGGCTGCAAGACAAATTCTTGTTTGAAGAGCGCGGCATCTTGGAGATCAAAGGAAAAGGCAAAATGCAGGTTTACTTATTACGAGATAGATTGTTGTAGGACAGACAGTAGGTTTGCTCCTGCTGACTATTCAAATGCGGAGTTTTTGGCTAACGCATACCCACAGTAAAAACAGGTACTGCGTTTTGAACTGACTTTCCTGCCGCAGTTAGAACAAATCAAAACCTGTGGACCCAGTTTGCCATCTAGCTTGCCGTCCCGCAGGTCAATCTCAGTCATCTTCACAAACAGTTCTTCTTCTGTTAGATCTGTATTGTCTTTAATTAACTCCCACATTGCCTGACAGCTCAAAGAAAGTTTCTCAACCTTCTGCCGTAGGGAATGCATCTCATCATCCAAATTTTCTATTTTGTTGGCTACTCTGTGAACTTTAGAGTCTGTCTCTACTCTCACCGCTTCTTGTCGTCGCTCCAGGTTGCTAAAATCCATAGCTACAAGAAGTCCTTACTGATGGTCCCACCTTTATTCTAGGATCTGCTTAGGGGAGCGTTAAGGTGAAATTGGGGTATCTGAAGAAGGCGATCGCCTCCGCTAGACCATCCGAATCAATTTCTGATACCAATTTAATTTGAAGATGTTGCAAATGTGGGTAGGGGCGCGTCGCGATGTGCCCTTACAGAAGTTGATAAATCGCAAAATCCATTTAATATCGGTACAAAATTCTAATCAGCGATAATGGAGTGCTGGGTGCTTGTAGCTTTTGATTCGCTTATTAGAGGGATCTAACAGAATGTAAAGGTGATAAATTTTTAAGGCGGAAGGACTTGGTTTCGTAGAGCGTGTACGCAAAACGAAACATTAGGGGAAAGTGTTATAAAAAAGCGTTACATGAAAACAGCGTTACGTGAAAGCAGTATAGAAGTTGAAGAGAGTGAGGTTACGATGTCGGAGGCAGAAAAGCCCCTGACAGTGCCTAAAGAATTGCTAGGTGCGCCAGGTGACTTTAACCCCACGCTGCTGATGTTTCTAGCAGCAGTTGTGATGGTTGTGATCTCAACGTTGGGATATTGGCGCTGGCATTGGGTGGACTGGTGCTGTTTTGTGATTAACGTGATTGCCTTACACATGGTAGGGACGGTGATTCACGATGCCTCGCATCATGTGGCGCACCGCGATCGCATCGTCAACGCTGTGCTGGGACACGGTAGCGCTTTAATGTTGGGGTTTTCCTTCCCGGTGTTTACGCGAGTTCACATGCAGCATCACGCGAACGTAAACGATCCCGATAATGACCCCGATCATTTCGTTTCAACGGGCGGTCCGCTATGGCTAATTGCAGCCCGGTTTTTTTACCACGAAATTTTCTTCTTTAAACGCAAGCTCTGGCGCAAATATGAGCTGCTGGAGTGGTTTTTGGCGCGTTTGGTTGTTATTTCAATTGTTTATGTCTCTGTTCAACACCATTTCCTGGGCTACGTTCTCAATTTTTGGTTCTCCCCAGCAGCAGTGGTAGGGCTGGCGTTAGGGCTATTTTTTGACTACTTGCCCCATCGCCCGTTTCAAGAACGCGATCGCTGGAAGAATGCCCGAGTCTATCCCAGTTCCATTCTCAATTTGCTGATCATGGGGCAAAACTATCATCTGATTCACCATCTTTGGCCCTCAATTCCCTGGTACAGCTATCAGCCTGCCTACCGCGCAACTCAGCCTTTGCTCGATGAAAAGGGCTGTCACCAGTCGTTAGGTCTGCTCCAGGGCAAAGACTTTCTTAGCTTCCTTTACGACATTTTCCTGGGAATTCGCTTTCACGGTCATAAACCGAAGCCTCAAGTGGAACATGAGGTTCCTTGAAGCTATTCCAATAAATCTATAACGGTGTAGCAATCTAATACCAATTCCACAAATTAGGGCTACAGATGGAAGGGCACCTCGCTCCGCGAGGTGCCCTTCCATCTGAGAGATAACGTTATAGCTAGTCGTGTTGCGACACCGTCATAGATTTATTTTTACTCCTCGATAGCCCATCTCTGCTTTTTGCATTTCTTCCACCATTTGTTTGCTGCGGCGAATATAGGTGACAAACAGCAGAATCGAGAAGCCAATGACGAGCAGCCCTAAAACGTTGCCCGCAAACGTGTTGTAAAAACCATGCAAGGCAGCAGCGATCGCCACGCCGATGAAGATAATGGCGCTGCGCCGTGAAGGGTTGATTGCTGCCAGTCCCATAAAATAGCCGACAATTCCGGCGAGAATAGCATGAAAGAGCGGCAGGGAAACAAAGCGAATCGTATTTGCGATGACGTAGGAGCCAAAGTCTAAATCTCCTCTGGTCAAGCTAAAGCGATAGAGCAATGAGTAGGTTGCTCCTTCAGCCATCGCAAACCCTAATCCTGATGCTGCCCCATAGAAGGCAGAGGTAAGCGGGTCTTGCAGCTTTCCTGGACGCAGCAAAAACAGGTATACGGGTAAGGCTTTGCACAATTCTTCTAAAACCCCTACCCCTAACACGAAACCAATCATCCGGGGAATCATCCCTGCCCCAATCACGGCGTAGAAGGCGTTAAACGGCGGCACCTGCTGAAAAAACAGCAACATTGGAATGCCGACAAAGGCAGTAAACAAAACACACTTCAATGTATCGCGCCAGGAAAATTGAGGTGGCTTGATCAAGTTGTATAGCACCACGCCCCAGATTGAGGCGTAGTAGATTCCTAGCATCCAGGCTGTTTGCTGAAGGCTGGCTTTGTCGGGTGTCACCAGATCCACAACTAGAGGAAATAAGCCAAAAAACAACAAAATTTTGACTAAGTGGTTTTGGTACAGCCCTAGACTGATCACGTCTCGATAGGGAAAAACGGCCGCAAATTGAAACGTTCTTAGCGTTGCCAAAAAATCGTTGGTTTCGGGGCGGGGTTTTTCTAGCTCTGCTAGCTCTAGTTCTGACAAAAGTTCGGATGAATCATCAAACAGGGGTACAAATTCTGCGTACCAAGTAGGTACATCTTCGCCGATCTGCTGCCCATAAACTTTGACTAATTGAATCGACTTGGCTCCATAGTCGCTAATCTGACGGTTGAGGAAGGAGACAAAAGTTTGCTGCGCAAGCGGACGAGTTGATGAAAGCAAGACTTGCAGACAGCTATCCATCAACAAGACTTTTGCCATCACCCCTCTGGGCTGTAAGGCTTGATTGAGCAGCGTGGCGATCGCCCCAGGATCACCCTGCTGGGCAAGTTCGACAAGACTAAATTGGGTCATGACCGACGAGTCCGCTGGGTCAAAGGGGGGTTAATTCAAAATATCTCATGCCTGGTAGAGCTGGTAGGGACACAAAGCCATTCTAATTAGAGCCAGCTGAGTTGGGGCTAGCGGGCGGACTGGCTGCCGGGCGAGTGGGACTAGCTTGGGGGCTAGTGGTTGGACTGCCTGCCGGGCGAGTAGGACTAGCTTGGGGGCTGGTGGTTGGACTGGCTGCTGGGCGAGTAGGGCTAGCTTGCGGGCGGGCTGGGCGAGTTCCTGAGCTTGGACGATCTAGCGTGACAGGGGCTTCGATCCGCTGAGGTTCTGAAGCTCCTTCTGGTGTCCAAAATACGGCTTCCACATTGACGGTTGTAACGTCTGGGTTAATAGTAAACGAGCTTCTAAAGGGTACCGTTTCTCCTGGCTCTAGGGCAGCAACGCCCAGACTACTATAACCACCTTGAAACAAGTTGGGATTTTCAGCGGAGCCACCTCGGTAGGAAACCGACACGTCACTAACGGTCTGGTCGCTATGATTGGTAACGCATCCGACTACAAAATTACCGCCGTTTTCAGACGCTTCAGGATCAAACTGCACATTCGTCAACTGAACGGGGTCAGACTCAGGAGTAGACTCCACCTCACGGCAAGTCACCTGATTGGAGACGGTGATGCTTGATGTGGGTGCCGACGCGTTAGTGTTAGCAGGAAGATTGGCGGCTTGCTGTTGAGCAGCGGCTAGACTCTGCTGATAGGCAGGCAAGCGGTTTCGGGCTGTGGCATAGTCTGGGCTATCGGCGGGTACTGCTTGCAAGAGGGCGATCGCCTGCTCCCACTGGCTGACGACCAAATCCCAATCATCGGCAGATCGGGCTGTTTCTGCCAGCGTTTCTGCCTGTTCTGCCCGACTGGCTGCATTTTCTAACGGATTTTCTGAGAGGGGTTGCTCAATTTCATCTTCGTCGGCATCTAGTTCGGCTGCGGGATCAGGCGCAATCTCAGATGCCGAAGGCTGCAAGGACCTTTCCTGGCGCGAATACCAAATTGAGAAGCCAACAATCGCAGCAATCCAGCTTGCTACGACCAACAAAATTAGGTAAAACCAGGGCGATCGCCCCGTCCTCGTCGGACGCTCTGGTACAGGTGCGTCTACCGCGTGTTCCACCCCATCTGCATCCGTCCAGGTCAGTTGTTCTGCAGGAGCGGTAGGTTCAGCGTCAACAGGTGGAATATTAGGTTCTTCGTAGGCAACATATTCCAACGATTCGTCTGGGGTGAAGTTAACCTCATCATGGGCTGGAGTGACTACAGATGCAGGTTGGTCATCCAGGCGATCGCCAGTTCCAGATCCTGAATAAATTACCGGATCGGGAGCTAAAGTTTCTTCCTCTACTACCGCAGGTTCATTAATAACCGCAGGCTCATTTACAAGCGGAGATTCCTCTAAGTCCGCAAGGTCTTCTACAACTACAGGCTCAACTGTTGCACGGGGTTCTACAGGGGCTGCTCCGTTGCCAATGCGGTCAGCCGCAACGGGAGGTGGAGATACAGGTTCCGCTGGTGGCACGCGGCGGGGTGGGGGTGGAGGTGGGGGTGCCGCAGGTCGCCTGGAGACAGGAGGCTGAATTGAAGTCGTAGGGACAGAAGCAGACTCCAGGTCTGGTGGAACGGGTGTAGTGGGTGGCTTCAGAAAAATTTCTTCAGTCCAGACGGGGGAAGGGTTCCCAACTTGCCGACTGGCAATTTCAATCGATTGAATAGATTGGAGTCCCAGACTGGTGATCCCGTTTCGGACAAACGCAATCATGGCTTGTCGATTCGGAATTTGAGCAGACTCCAGCAAAACCTTTAAGCGATCGCCCTGCAAACCCACCGAAGCAGTCATCCCTTTCGGCTGAAGTGAGCGATTCATCAGGGTGGCGATCGCCTGGGGATCACCCTGCTTTGCCAGTTCTAGAAGATTCGACTGTGTCATAACTGATCCAATCTATCAATCGTTTTGTTTATCTTTTGCTCTACAATCTTGGCAACGGCTCAACCCGTCCAGCTTGCCTAGTTCCGTCTCCAGCTTGTCATTTTCCCGTATCTTTCAGCCATATGAGTATTGGATATCTTGCCCTCGTCCTCCACGCCCATTTGCCTTTTGTTCGCCATCCTGAAAGTGACTATGTTTTAGAAGAAGAATGGCTGTTTGAAGCCATTACCGAAACCTATATTCCCTTACTCCTGGCATTTGAAGGGCTGAAACGAGACGGGGTCGATTTCAAAATGACCATGAGCATGACTCCGCCACTGATTTCCATGCTCCGCGATCCCCTGCTGCAAGAACGTTATGACGCGCATCTGACTCAACTGGAAGAGCTGGCAGAGATGGAAGTTGAGCGTAATGTTCATAACGGGCATCTCCGCTATCTGGCAGAACATTATGCCAGTGAGTTTAACAAGGTGCGAGAGGTATGGGAGCGTTACGACCATGACCTAGTTACTGCCTTTAAACAGTTTCTAGATAGTAATAACCTGGAGATTATCACCTGTGGGGCAACTCATGGCTATTTGCCCCTGATGAAAATGTATCCGCAGGCGGTCTGGGCGCAGATTGAGGTTGCCTGTGAACACTACGAACAGAACTTTGGTCGCCCGCCTAAAGGCATTTGGTTGCCCGAATGTGCTTACTTTGAAGGGTTAGAGCGAATGCTGGCAGACGCGGGTCTGCGCTACTTCCTCACTGACGGACATGGAATTCTCTATGCCCGTCCTCGCCCTCGATTTGGCACCTATGCACCTATCTTTACTGAAGCGGGTGTTGCGGCCTTTGGACGGGACCACGAATCTTCTCAGCAAGTATGGTCTTCTGAAGTTGGCTACCCAGGGGCAGCCGAATATCGAGAATTTTACCGAGATTTGGGCTGGGACGCCGAATACGAATACATTAAGCCCTACATCATGCCCAATGGTCAACGTAAAAATACGGGCATCAAATACCACAAGATTACGGGCAAAGGCTTAGGGCTGGGTGATAAGACCTGGTATGACCCTTACTGGGCGCGAGAAAAAGCTGCGGAACATGCCAGCAACTTCGTCTTCAATCGGGAGCGTCAGGTTGAGCATCTTTATGGGATCATGCAGCGTCCGCCAATTATTGTTTCACCCTACGATGCAGAACTGTTTGGGCACTGGTGGTACGAAGGTCCCTGGTTTATCGACTACCTGTTCCGCAAAGCCTGGTTTGACCAGGGCACGTTTGAGATGACGCACCTGGCAGACTATCTGCGAATGCACCCAACACAGCAGGTGTGTCGCCCTTCTCAGTCAAGTTGGGGGTTCCGTGGTTTCCATGAATATTGGCTGAACGAAACCAACGCCTGGATTTATCCACACCTGCACAAAGCAGCAGAGCGAATGATTGACTTATCAAAGCGTGAACCTGTTGATGAGCTAGAGTGGCGGGCGCTCAATCAGGCAGCCAGGGAATTGCTGCTGGCACAGTCATCAGACTGGGCATTTATCATGCGTACTGGAACGATGGTTCCCTATGCGGTACGTCGGACGCGATCGCACCTGATGCGCTTCAACAAACTGCGCGACGACATTCTTCAGGAAAAGATTGACTCTGGCTGGCTAGAAAAAGTCGAAAAAATCGACAATATCTTCCCCCAAATCAACTATCGAGTTTATCGACCGCTCTAGAGAGAATTGGTGTAAGGCTAGAACTTTAGAAGAACTTTGAAGACTATAAAAGTCCCGTGAACTCGCGAAGAAAAGTTGGCATCCTCCTAAAGGAGTATGTGATATTTTATGTATTCCTACGGAATCGTTTCTCATACTTCATCAGGCGAACATCTCTAACTCCTTACCGTAGATTTTCTCAAGCTGCTGACCCAGACAATCAGTTGAACTTAGAGAGATCTACGGTTTTTCAATGGAGTTATGTTTGAGGACTAGTAAAATAGCCTGCGGCAACATCATCTTTAAACTGTTGCAGTCTTTCTTCCAATTGGACAGTTCGTTGTTCAATCAGGTTGTCAGTACTAAGGATGGGGCGCGATCGCAGCGCTAGCTGCTTCAGCCGTGATGCCGCAGATTTCACCCTTAGCCAGTGTCGAACAGTGGATACAGGTGTTAGCAAGTCTGTCTTCTTGCGAGGATCAAAGACACGCTGGGTTTGCACGGGCTGATATTCAACGCCGACTGACGCACACCAGTCTTGCCACTTGAAAGACAAAATAGTTGGGCTGGTGACAACTGGCACCCAGGGAACCCGCAAAGCATCCGCTACGATCGCCCCATGCATTGCCTCTGCTAGCACAACTTCGGTTTGCCCAATTGCAGTAATCACGGCTTCGGTTGTCCAACGTGGGTCAATATGGCCAAACCCGATTGCCTCACAGACCGATTTCCAGCCTTCTCCTGCCAGTTCATAGTGAGGCATGAAGGCAAATTTATAGCGTTTGCGATCGCCAGGTTTAACCAATCGTCTGAGCAGCACTGCTCCGTCTGTCACAGCCAACTCGTCTGCCAGACCTAAAGCTTTGGTTGAAAGCGGCCCACGTAGACAATAAATTTTGTAGGAATCGTCAACCGCCGGAACGCCTTTGGCATAGCCTACCCCTGTTCCAAATACAGCTCTTTTGCGGGCGTGACGAGTTCGGTCAGGCAAAGTGTTATTAAACAAAGTGCCAATTCCTACAAACGCAGTGGTTGGGTCGTCATCCAACACCCCAGGAAGCAACTTTTCCCAGAGCCAGGGGTTTAAGTTGTCACCAAAATTTTGCGCTCCGTTAGGTAACTTGTAGTAGCAAAGCTTCATCGGTTAGGTTTACCAGTAATAAAATTTGAAATTTTCCAGCGTCGTTAACCTGAGACGCAGTAGGCGATAAACCTTCTCCAAGTTTCTGCGCACAAATAGCACACGTTTTTCTGATTTTGAGAGTTTAGGATGTTCGAGTGCTTTTTGCCGATCAAAATAGGCAAGCTTTTCGGTTGGATCAGCTTGCCCTTTAGAGATTCTGATTTTTTCAATCCGATCTTTAAAGAAGGGAAACCGATCCTCCGAATCAAACTGAACGGAGAGTTCAGCTTTTGCAGCAGCAAGCCCTATTGCGTTTCCTTCCCCTAAATAAACGCCGTTTAATTCAAAAAAAGCGGCGATCGCATCCCAATGTTTGAGGAATTCAATTTCGCGTCCAGCAGAGCTTTTAACCGTGAATAAGAACTCGTGGACGAACTTGACGTTTTCTAGATTTAACTCTAGCTTTTCTGCAACTTTTGCAATAACCTCAAAGTCTCGCTTTTTCTCTTGGTTATGCTTAATAATGCCAGAACCTGATCTGGCTGTGATGCCGCTACACCAGTTAATTTCATCTGGTACTTGTCCTAAGATTCGCATATCTGCATCGATAAAAATGCAGGTCTCAAATCGGGCGATCGCCTCTGCAATTACAAACCTCTTATCGTGATAAGGGTAAACTCCCTGTTGCTGATGTTTTATTGCCAAAACGTGAGAACAATGTGCAAAGTCGCTGGGTTTGTCCGTCAGCACAACAAAAGTAGTGCCGGGAGAATATTGCTGAATATCGGCTGCTAAATCTAATGCAAGAGAGCGATATTTCTGTCCTAAAGCTAACGTACCAAAGCAGATATCCTTTACCTCTGACTTCACCATTCAGTCACCTGCTTTTGCACTAAACTTAGTTTTACTTAACTATCCAGAATAATGATTATTACGCCAACTCAGAAGTTCCCCATTAATATATCAACTTTGATTGGTTTGAGACAAATTCAACCTGAACATAAAATAATGAAAGATGATCGAAAAAAGCTATGTTTTATCGTTATTTCAAGCAGCTAAAAATTCCTCCAAAAAGAAAAAATAGAGGGTATCTCGGTTGGAGATGCCCTCTACAAATTAAGAGTTAACGTCAGAAGAAACTAGAAGTTCATTTCGGCTGCCTGAACTTTTTCAACCTGCTTCTTCTTCAGAACTAGCAGAATTTGTGACAGCGTTACAGCTCCCATAAAGGCTAGCAATCCTTTAATCCGGTTAGGGCTTTGCAGCACGATTTCAACATCTTTTTGTCCGAAACCACCCACATTAGGATTAGAAGTTAAGGCACTGCCCGCTGCTACGGTTTCACCCTCAGAGACAACTAGCTCTGGACCAGCAGGAATCGTATCCACCACTGCTTCGCCCTGATCTGGTTGAATCTTGACCTGGTATCCACCATCTTCAGCTTTGGTGACCTGAGCGATTGTGCCAGCAACAGAAGCGTTGTAGACCGCATTGTTGCTCTTTTCACCCGTTGGGTAAACTTGTCCTCGACCACGATTGCCGCCTACATGGATTTGATATTTACCAAAGTAAACGGACTTGTCAGAACCAGGATCAGGGGCAAGGACAGGGAAAACAATTTCCTGATATTGCTCACCCGGAAGTGGCCCTACCAAAACAATATTCTCTTGAGTCTCACTGTAAGGCTGGAACAGATAGCTCTCTCCAACCTCTTCCTTCATCTCTTCAGGAATTCTTTCAGGTGGAGCAATCTTGAAGCCTTCTGGCAGCATTAGAACTGCGCCGACGTTTAACGGACCTTTCTCACCATTGCCCTGAACTTGCTGGACGCTGGTGTCGTAGGGGATCTTTACGACGGCTTTGAAAACCGAATCGGGTAGAACGGATTGCGGTACCTCAACCTCGGTAGGTTTCGCTCCCAGGTGACAGTTGGCACAGACAATTCGCCCTGTTGCTTCGCGAGGGTTGTCGTAGTTTTGCTGTGCCCAGAAGGGATAAGCAGCAGCAGTTTGAGGGAAAGCAAAGTCACTCGTGACTAGAAGAGCTAGCGTGGCGATCGCCACCAGCATACTTTTAGCAATTGCTCTGCCGCTCTGCGGCAAGATCGACCAGAAAATGGATTTCATGGGTTAAAGGGCATCAGTAAATGTCAAAGGATCGGGAAGGGGATTGGCTTAAGCCCACCAGGGGTCTTCTCCGGTACGGAAGTCAGTCTCCGTCCAGGGAGTCAGAGCAATTTTGCCATCTTCACTCACGTCAGCATGAACGAGCGCCAGCGACAGGGGCGCAGGTCCACGCACAACTTTGCCTTCGTTGTTGTATTGAGAGCCGTGGCAGGGGCACATGAACTTGTTTTCAGCCGCGTTCCAGGGAACGACGCAACCCAAGTGGGTGCAAACTGCGTTTAGCCCAAAACTTGCAATCTCGCTATCACTTTCAACAACCACATAGGTCGGATCGCCCTTCAAACCCTGGGTTAAGACGCGATCGCCCACCGCATGACTATTCAAGAAATCGCTGACAATCACATCGTTGCCGAGTGCGTCTTTGGCAGTTACTCCACCGCCACCTGCGCTGCTAGAAGGAGGAAGAAAATACTTCACGACTGGGTAGAGAGCGCCTAAGGCGGTGCCTGTGATCGTCCCAAACGTGAGCAAATTCATGAATTGACGACGACCCATATCGGGTACGTCCGGGTTTCCAGAGAGTTGAGCCATGAGTTGATCTGAAGTTATGCGTCAGGAATGAGCTTAAGTGAACGGTTCTATACGTGATCTAGGCGTGAAATTGTAACTTTTTAAGCCTGCTTTTTAAGCTAAAGCATTGCAGAGGATAGCATGATTGCGAATCAAATCGCCGCCCGTCAATGCAACACGTCCAGCAAGTCGATGACGAATTGCTATGAGTGGCGCAACAACGGCAGTTCACGTTTTTCTAAAAGTATTATTACATCTCTAGAATCAGTATCATAGCTTTAAGCAAAGGAGCCGTTTCTTTGTAAAGAAAGGTAAATAGATAGTCCTAAAAGCGTCGCTTTTGCAACGAATTGTGAAGCATTTAACCTGAAGGGAGCTATGACCGGACAAGACCTACACCAGCTATTGCTGAGCAAATGGGGACGCTCTTACGACATTCAACTGCGGCGGACGCAAGGCAAAATTTTTGTCCAGGTCATGTGGAAGTACCTGGAGCAAGCTTCTTTCCCAATGACGGAGCCCGACTACTTGGCGCACCTGAACACGGTGGCAGATTATCTAAATGCCTGGGGTAGCACTGAACAAGTGCAGGATTTTATTAAGCAAACCCGCGATCGCCCTCGCCTGGGAAAAGCGGTGAATATCCCAGTTGACTTGGGCGATCGCGCCTCCGAGTGGATTCTGGAAGAATTTTAAACGGGTTAATATCCTGTCGGTCAACGTCCAGTCAGCATCACCATTCCAGCACCGCCAAAATATAGCCCCAGCACCGCGCCAGCCAGCAAGCTCTGCGTAACTGGGTCGGTTGATGGAGTCAGCACTGCGCCAAGAACAACCGCTCCCAACAGCACATAGCGCCAGCCCGATAGCATCTGCTTGGACGAAACCACTCCAACCAAACCCAGCAGTAGCTGAATCACCGGAATTTGAAAGGCTAACCCCGTACTGAATAGCAACAGCAACACAAACTCAAAGTAGCGATCGATTGACCAAAGCTGTTCGACCACCCCTTCCCCATAATTGATGAAGAAATTCAGCGCGGCTGGAATCAGGGCTAGATAGGCAAATGCCAAACCTGCCACAAACAAAATTGTGGAGCCGAAGACGATCGGTCCAATAAACCGTCGCTCTCGTCGAGTTAACCCTGGTAGCACAAACTGGACAATCTGGTAAAGCACAAACGGACTGGCGACCAGCAAGCCGCTGTATCCGGCTACCTTGATCGAGACAAAGAAATATTCGCCTGGGGAAAGCTGCAAGAATTTAGCGCCTTGCGCAGGAACCTCCAGCAGTTGAACAATTTTGTTCACCACTGTAAAGCAGCCGATTACACCCAACACCACTGCAACCAGAGCATAAAAAATCCGCTGCCGCAGTTCTTCCAGATGGTCAAATAGCGACATCTCAACGTCGTCTGGAACTTCGTCGGAGAAATCGTCATCGTCCGAAGCAGCCATAGCTTTACGAGCTTGAGCCGTTTTAGCGGTAGAACCGTTCGTGTTCAACTCTTCTGAGGATGAAGTCTCTAGTTCTGAAGGGGCAGTCATAGATTAACGTAAGTCAGACCTTTGCTAATCATTGTATCTGCCTTACCGAGGAATCCATTCTTCTAGAAGACATCCTATTGACCAATCTGTCTGAATCTTCTGCGGCAAGAAGAGCTATAGAGGCGCAAAATTCCTTCGCCCTTTTACCCCAAGCGTGGGAAAGCTACATTTTTGCCGAACCAGGAAGTGTTCACCGCTTTATAAGGATTGCAACGAAGGAAATATAAAGCTGAGTATTTACATCGTATTTACATCGCTCTTAACGCAGTTCTAAGTAGCCAGCACTATATATTCAAAATTCTCGCTGCACAGATCAGGAACTAGGGCGACTAGAGTTTTACTTTTCTCTGAAGGTAAGCAATGTAAAAAGTAGGTGAAGCCACGTAGGTGCTTCTAAAAAGAAAGCTTTAAGATCCAAGCTTCTAGAGCGTTTAGCGGTTGTCCTTTTACTCTGTTTGAGGATAGCATTTCAGGTGGCATTCACGGCTCCTTCTCTCTTGCTCTATCTAAATGCAGTCTTGGATTCTGCAACAGAATGCTCAAATTTTCGTCAGAGTTATGTGAATTCGTTGAAGGTTTTTAGAATCACAAAGGCTAGCTATTAGACAGGATATGAGCATTAGAACCGTAGGCATGATTACTGGATACCAAAGCGTCACTCAGAGTGATTGGCTGTGGCAGCAGACTCCAAACCCCTTTGGAATTTGGGGCAATATCCAAATGCTCGCGAAAGAGCCGCAGCCTGATTTTTTGCTGATGTATCAGTTTGACTTTAAACGTAGAGTTTCTGCTAAACAATCCTGGTTATCTAGATTTCAAAATAAGCAGGTTGAAACGGTAAATGTTGAACCGGATCTTAGAGGTGTCCCAAAAGGAAGAGTCATTTATTTGATGCGAGAACCACCCTTAGAAGAGGTGGTCAAGAGCAACCAGAAAAATTACAAAGCAGCTCAAAACTATTGTGGGTATATTTCAGGACCAGATGATTTTGCTCCTGTGCCCGATTATATGCCAGCTATCTGGTACCACTCCAACTCCTTTCGTGACCTGAATGAAATGCCTCCTCCGGTCAAGGTCAGCTCTTGTAGTTGGATTACTTCAGGAATCAACCGCACTGCTAATCACCGAAAGCGCTTAGATTTCTTACAGAATTTGCGCTCCAATGAGATTGACTTTGATCTCTATGGGCGTAATTTGCCAGCGACAAGTAATAGCTCGGGGGAGCTAAAGAACAAATGGTACGGAATGGCACCCTACTATTACAACCTGGCGATCGAAAACTATGCTGATAACGATTGGTACGTCAGTGAAAAACTGTGGGACTCTCTTCTAGCCTGGTGTCTGCCAATTTACTATGGTGGGCCTGCGGCTGATCGGCTTTTACCAGAAGGAAGTTTTCTACGATTGCCGAGTTTGGACGAAAAAGGAATAGCTTATATCCAAGAAGTTACCTCTACTCCAGATGCTTGGTATGCCGCCAAACCAGCGATCGCAGAAGCTCGGCAGATCATTCTACACAAGCTGAATCTGCTGAACTGGCTATCTGAATTTGTCGAAAAATTTGACTAACTGCAATGAGTTGTTCTTGTTAATTCTCGTTCAAATTATTCTCGTTCAAAAGAAATTGAGAGCCTAACATCATGGACGGAATTTGTACTCTCGCTAATGATTATGTGTATGACCAGTTAGTCGCTTTGCTAAATAGCATTGAGGCAATTGCAGGTTCAGAGATGCCCGTCTGTGTTTACCCTTATGACGATAAAACTGAACGAATAGCGGCAGAGATTGCTCGTCGTCCTAATGTGCAGCTTTATGATGATCAAGATTCAATCCAGCATTGGGATCAGTACGTCTGCAAGATTTGGGATGCTCACCCTACGGCTCGCGATCGCTGGCAAAAAGCGGGTTATGAACCCTACCATCGTGTCGGTACTCATCGTCGCTTTTGTGCTTTTGACGGACCGTTTGACCGATTCTTGTACATGGATGCAGACACGTTGCTAATGAGTCCGGTCAAGCCAATTTTCGAGCAACTAAACAATGCTGATTGGGTTGTTTACGACTTCCAACACAAAGATCCAAGCCATGTCTACGATCTGTCCTCAAAGAAACTGAAGCAGATATTTCCACAAGAGCGTATCAAGTCTGAAATTTTTTGTTCTGGATTTTATGCTTCCAAAAGAAACGTTTTTAGTCCAGAAATGCAGAGCTGGCTACTCACAAAATTACGCGATGGAGAAGCAGAAGTTCTCTATGATATGGCTCCTGACCAAACCATTCTTAACTATATGGTGATGCGTTCAGGCATTTCAAGCTACAACTTTTCACTCCGTTTACCTGCTGAAGCTAGAACAGGTTGCTGTGTAACCTCACAAAATTTTAGTGAGCAAGATCATCTCCTTTATGATCGGGAAAATCGATTAACCTATATTCACTACATTGGGCTTAAATCCAAACATTTTGCTCGATTGTGTCAGGGTGAAAATGTTAATTTTCCTTATCAAGATCTTTTTCTTCACTATCGTTTTCTGCACGAGCCAGAGAAAAAACCAGTGTTGGTTGATGTCCCCAGACCTCAAAAGTCTTCTCCCAACTTAAAGCAACGAGTTTTACGCAAGCTTGGACTATCTTACTGAGGATTGCCTAATGAGTCGCGGCATATATATCACGGCTAATGACCGAGTGACCGAACAGGCGATCGCCCTGCTCAACAGCATTCGATTTTACGATCCTGAAACGCCCGTTGTACTGATTCCTTATGACGATCAGTATCATGCTGTTGCTAATACTTTAAATCAGTTTTATGGGGTACAAGTCTATGAAGATCTAGAGTTCATAGATCGGCTGTCCAAGAAACTTCATCAGTGTTTTGGCGAGAAGTTTTTTGCTCGTCCCAATCAGTTTCGTAAACAGGCTTGCTGGTTTGGACCCTTTGATGAATTTGTCTATATCGATACTGATGTCGTTGTCTTTGAAAAGATTATTGACAACACCAACTATCTAGCTGAGTACGACTTCATTTGCTCTGATTATCAGCACGCTGGTGGCATTACTAATGTCTTTACGTCTAGGGTAATCGAGGATCAGATTTTCACTGAAGATGAGCTGACAGGCATTTTTAATGGTGGATTTTGGGGATCAAAGAAAAATCTAATTTCTGAGGAAGATTTGTATAAAACTTTCGCAGAGTGTGCGGCTCATCCCGAATACTTTGATTTTTCTCAAAAAACGTCAGATCAGCCAATCATCAACTACATGATTCTGAAGCGCTTGCCTCGGCGCTTTAATATCGTTCGCAAACCTGGTAAAGGTCCAGGCAATTGGGCAGGAAGCCATCACTTTGTCCGTCAGGGAGATATTTTAGTTGATCCAAATTTGAACCAGCCGTTGCAATATTTGCATTGGGCGGGCATTCGAATGGAGCCAGGCTGCCCCTACTGGGATATTTGGGAACATTACCGCCACTTGGATGGGCCTGAACCAGCCCAACCGTTTGTCAGGAAGCCTGAGGACCCGCTCTGGCGGAAGGTTGTCAATCAAGTTAAGCGTGCTCTTTAGTGCATCTACCCGATTGTTTCAAGGTTTGTGCTTTTGTCGTACTTGTAAATCGCAAAAATTATGACAACTAGTATTGTGACAGGTGTTGCAGGATTTATCGGTTCTCACCTTACAGAAGCCCTGCTAAATCGGGGGGAGAAGGTGATAGGAATTGACCAATTTAACGATTATTACGACCCAGCCTTGAAGCGGAAGAATGTCCACTCTTTCGCAGCTAATCCTAACTTCCAGTTGATTGAGGACGACATTCAGTTAATCGATTGGTCAACACTGCTGACAGATGTTGAGTTTGTCTATCACCAAGCGGCTCAGGCTGGCGTGAGAGCGAGTTGGGGAGGTGGATTTCGCGCTTACACCGAACGCAACATTAACGCAACGCAAATTCTTCTGGAAGCCGCCAAAGAAGCCAAGCATTTGAAGCGATTAGTATTTGCTTCTACCTCTTCGGTCTATGGTAATGCTGAAACCCTCCCTACCGCAGAAACGATTTGTCCCCAGCCTGTCTCGCCCTATGGAATTACTAAGCTAGCGGCTGAGCGGTTGTGCTGGCTCTATCATCAAAATTTTGATTTGCCTGTAACGGCTCTGCGCTACTTTACGGTTTATGGTCCTCGGCAGCGTCCAGATATGGCATTTCACAAATTTTTTAAAGCCGTGCTGGAAGATCAGTCGATTCCAATTTACGGTGACGGGCAGCAAACGCGAGATTTTACCTTTGTCAGCGATGCTGTCGCTGCCAACCTTGCTGCAGCGACAGTTCCAGAGGCGATCGGAGAGGTGTTTAATATCGGAGGTGGTAGCCGAGTTGTGCTGACCGAGGTGATTGATACGATGGAGGCGATCGCCGGTCAACCGATTCGCCGTAACCACATCGGTTTAGCGATGGGAGATGCCCGCCATACAGCCGCTGACGTTTCCAAAGCAAAGAGAATCCTGGGCTACCAGCCCCAGATTTCCTTGAAGGAAGGTCTGACTCAAGAATGGCAGTGGATTAAATCGCTGTACGCCTAGAATCAAGCTTGCTGTTTTCGAAGCAACCATGTTAGGTAGCGTGACCGAGAACCTTTCAACAAAAAAGCGCACCTCTGAATAGAGGCGCGCTTTTTCATTCCAGAAGAATTAGCCCAGCAAAGACTTAGCTTGAGCCACTACGTTTTCAACAGTGTAGCCAAACTTCTCAAGACAAACTTCTCCAGGAGCCGATGCACCAAAGCGATCGATGCTAATCGAGCTACCCTCACTACCCAGATAGCGGCACCAGCCAAAGCTGGAACCTGCTTCTACTGCCAATCGCTTCGTTACAGCCTTGGGCAGGACAGACTCGCGATAAGCTTCATCTTGAGCATCAAACAGTTCCCAACAAGGCATGGAAACAACTCGCACTTTCTTACCTTCGCCACGAAGCTGCTCTGCTGCATCAACACACAGGTGCAGTTCGCCGCCCGTACCGATCAAGATCAGGTCAGGCGTACCGTCACTGTCTGAGAGGATGTAAGCCCCTTTAGCAGTGTTTTCTATTGAACTACCCGCCAAGTTAGGTAGATTTTGACGAGATAAAGCAATGAGGGTAGGCGTTTCACGGCTTTCTACCGCAACTTTGTAAGCACCAGAGGTTTCGTTGCCGTCCGCAGGACGCATCACGTTTAGGTTAGGAATCACCCGCAGAGCCGCAACGTGTTCGACGGGTTGATGAGTTGGCCCATCCTCGCCCAGCGCAACGGAGTCGTGGGTCATGACGTAAATCACGCCAGCACGCGACAGAGCCGAAAGTCGGATTGCTGCGCGCATATAGTCGGTGAAGACCAGGAAGGTTGCACAGTAAGGAATTAAGCCTGAATTGTGCAGCGCGATGCCGTTGCAGATTGCGCCCATGCCATGCTCACGGACCCCAAAGCGCAAGTTGCGATTTGCATATTGTCCTGCCTGGAAGTCGCCGGATGACTTCAACAATGTTTTGTTAGAAGGAGCCAGGTCAGCAGAACCGCCAATTAGCTCAGGTAAAGCGCCTGCGATCGCATTTAAGGTTTTACCCGACTGGTTACGGGTCGCATCCGCTTTGTCATCGGGAGTGTAGGTGGGTAAGCTCTTTGCCCAATCTTCGGGTAGCTTGCCACTAAGCATCCGCTCTAGTTCAGCCGCTTCTTCTGGATACTCGGACTTGTAGTGGGTGAAGAGTTGATTCCACTCGGCTTCCAGATCTGCACCTCGCTGTACCGCTTTGCGGAAATGATTCAAGGCATCTTCTGGAATCACGAAAGGTTCGTATTCCCAGCCCAAATTTTCACGGGTGGCCTGCACTTCTGCGCTGCCTAATGCAGAACCGTGAACATCGTGGCTGTTGGCTTTGTTGGGTGAACCGTAGCCAATGGTGGTCGTAACTTTGATGAAGGAAGGCTTATCTGTAACCGCTTTTGCCGCTTCGATCGCCGTTTTCACTGCATCTAAATCGGTGTTTCCACCCTCGACGTGCTGCACATGCCAACCGTATGCTTCAAACCGCTTGGCTACATCTTCTGTAAACGAGAGGTTTGTGGAACCGTCAATAGAGATATGGTTGTCGTCGTAGAGCGCAATCAGTTTACCTAAGCCAAGGTGCCCTGCCAGGGAGCAAGCTTCGCCGGAAACTCCTTCCATGTTGCAGCCATCACCTAAGATCGCGTAGGTGTAGTGGTCAACGATGGTGGCATCGGGCTTGTTGAAACGGGCAGCTAAGTGAGCTTCTGCCATTGCCAAACCGACTGCGTTAGAGATTCCCTGACCAAGTGGACCAGTGGTCACTTCTACCCCAGGAGTCATGAAGTTTTCGGGGTGCCCTGGCGTGCGAGATTCCCACTGGCGGAATTGCTGAATGTCGTCAATGGTGACACTGTCATAACCCGTCAAATAGAGCAAGGCATACTGCAACATGCAGCCATGACCAGCAGACAAGACAAAGCGATCGCGGTTAAACCAATATGGATTTTTAGGATTGAACCGCAGGAATTGATCCCACAGCACAAAGGCCATTGGCGCTGCGCCCATAGGTAGCCCTGGATGACCAGATTTAGCTTTTTCTACAGCGTCAATTGCCAAAAAGCGAATTGAATTAATGCAAAGTTCTTGGAGGGATTGAGTTGCGACAGCCATGATCTCTTTTACTCAACGACGGGTTATCACTTGGATCAGAATGAGCTAAAACTGGGTACTCTGGATCGCCTTAAAGCTGTATGTCCATCATCCCACTAGCCGGATCGACGGGCAAGAATCTCTCAAAATAGAAGCAATGTACAGGGGAAGGCAAATACGAAGCAATATAAACAGTTATGAGCAATAAGCAATTCTACTTACTGCTCATAATCTCAAGTCTATAGCTTACTGGGCAATTGATCTAGGGATTTTTCGAAGCCCTAACTCCAAAGCTTGCAGCTTTTTGCTACTGTCTGAATTTCTTAAATGCTAGCGTTACATTGTGTCCACCGAACCCAAAAGAGTTAGAAAGAGCAACTTCTACTGCCTGTGCCCGACTGTGGTTTGGCACATAGTCCAAATCGCACTTAGGATCAGGGTTTTCCAGGTTGATAGTGGGAGGAAGTTGGTCATTGGCAACTGCCAGAACGGCCGCAACAGACTCAATTCCACCGGAGCCACCCAGTAGGTGTCCGGTCATGGATTTGGTTGAGCTAACAGCAATTTTGTATGCGTGTTCGCCCAGCACAGTTTTAATCGCAGACGTTTCATTCGGATCGTTGACAGGTGTACTGGTGCCGTGAGCATTGATGTAGCTCACCTGGTCAGGAGTCAAGCCTGCATCTTTCAAACAGAGGGAAATTGCTCTGGCGGCTCCTTCTCCTTCTGGGGCAATGTTGGTCATGTGGTAAGCATCGCAAGTCATACCATAGCCAACAATCTCGGCGTAGATGCGGGCATTGCGGCTAAGCGCGTGTTCGAGTTCTTCAATCAGAAGGATGCCTGAACCTTCACCCATGACAAAGCCATCGCGATCGCGATCAAAGGGACGGCAAGCGTGAGCCGGATCATCATTTCGGGTCGAGAGGGCCCTAGCTGCAGCAAACCCTGCTAACGACAGGGGCGTAACCGCCGCCTCAGTGCCGCCGCAGATCATAGCCTGAGCATAGCCTCGCTGCACTAAACGAAAGGCATCACCGACAGCATTAGAGCCAGAAGCACAGGCTGTCACTGGGCAGGAGTTTGGCCCTTTTGCACCTACATGAATAGCAGTCAGCCCAGCTGCCATGTTCGCGATCATCATCGGGATCATGAACGGGCTACAGCGGTCAGGTCCGCGAGTCAGGTAGACCTCCTGCTGGTCTTCCAAGACTTTTAGACCGCCAATTCCAGTGCCGATAATGACGCCAACCTGCTCGGCATTGAGATCGTTGATTGCAAATTTGGCATCGGCGATCGCCTGCTTGCTGGCAGCCAGACCAAACTGGGAAAACCGATCCATCCGCTTTGCATCTTTACGATCCATGTAGTCATGCGGATCGAAGCCCCTAACTTCTCCTGCAATTCGGCAATCATGCCGCGAGGGGTCAAACAGGGTAATCGGACCGATGCCGTTGCGTCCGCTTAGCAACCCCTCCCAGTACTCGGCTAGGGTGTTGCCAATTGGCGTAACTGCACCTAAACCCGTTACGACAACACGCTTAAACTCAGAATCAGAACTACTCATGACACCAGCTTCAAGGGTTCAAGTACCCAGGCACAAAATGACGAATAAAGATTGGAAGTAGGGGGCTTGGAGCGTTCACCCTGCTACTTAATAAACACAGATCTATGCCGCAGCCTTGCTGTTGATGTAGTCTACCGCAGCCTGAACCGTCGCAATTCCTTCTGCGGCTTCATCAGGAATTTCAATATCAAACTCTTCTTCCAGCGCCATTACCAACTCAACGGTGTCTAAAGAATCGGCACCCAGGTCATTTGCAAAGCTAGCTTCTGGCTTGACTTCGGTTTCTTCAACACCAAGCTGCTCAGACACGATCTTCTTAACTTTCTGAAAGATTTCTTCTTGACTCATAACAATTTCCTACTTGTTCCTAGTTAAGTATGGCGAACACACACAGATTGTTGACCCAAATCCTCTGGTGCTGCAAGCAAACTTTTACTCACTCCAAGCCAGCCTACAGGGTCATTACTTAGCAGCAAACAGTTTCTAGTAGAAGCGGGTACGAAACTATCGTGACCTGATCTACAGATTCACCAGATTTTTGAGCATCTCTTCATCTTATCTGAAAGCGTCACCGGGTTAGCGGCATGCAACAGATGATTGTTGGCGATCGCTCTCTACCCCCTTACTTCTATCTCAAGGCAAGCAGTTTATGTCGCTTCTATGGACAGGTCTGAAACCTGCCTAAACCTGCCCATCGCTTTTAAGAAAAGCTTTGATACAAAGTCAGCCCCCCAGTGCCAGGTAAATAAGCGATGATAAATTTAGGGCGACACTCAAATCCATCGAGTGTGTCAATTTAACCCCTGTCCGTTATCCATGACGCTTAAATACGCTTACTTTCCGGGTTGCGTGGCTCAAGGTGCCTGCCGCGAACTATACCTTTCAACTGCGGCGCTGACTCAAGCTTTAGGAATTGAGTTGGTGGAGCTGAAAAAGGCCGCCTGCTGCGGTTCTGGCACCTTCAAAGAAGATTCTCAGCTTTTAGAAGATACGGTCAATGCCCGCAACATTGCTTTGGCAGAAGAATTAGACCTACCGCTCTTGACTCATTGCAGCACCTGTCAGGGCGTAATTGGGCGGGTCGATGAACGGCTCAAAGCGGCCCAGCAGCATGATCCTGGTTACATCCATCAAGTCAATGGACTGCTTGAGCATGAGGGATGTTCTCCTTACAAAGGCAGCACAGAAGTCAGACATTTACTCTGGGCATTGGTCGGTGACTATGGACTAGAGGCGCTTCAGCAGCGAGTCACCCGTAAACTATCGGGTCTGAAGTGTGCTGCCTTTTACGGCTGCTATTTATTGAGAACGCAGAAGCACTTACCCTACGACGATCCCTATAGCCCGGAGTCAATGGAGAATGTATTTCGGGCTGTTGGGGCAACGCCAATCTACTATCGAGGGCGGACTCAATGCTGTGGTTGGCCGCTCTCTAGCTACGCTACTACTCAAGCTTTTGAAATGGCGGGAGGGCATATTCAAGAGGCGATCGCTGCGGGTGCTGACTGTATCGTGACACCCTGTCCCCTCTGCCATCTCAATCTAGACTCTCGCCAACCCGAAGTTGAGCAAGTCATTGGCAAGAAGTTAGGTTTACCCATTTTGCATCTACCGCAGCTCGTTGCGCTTGCTTTGGGAATCAGCCCTAAGCAGCTTGGGTTAGATCGTCATATCGTCTCGACTCAACCCGTTCTACAAAAGATCGAGAAGGCAGGAGTTACTTAGGTAAAGCGTGGCTAGCTGTGTATTAATTCAATCGTACTAGCTACTCCTCTAGTGCCCATTTCAAAATTTGTCTGTCTGTAACTTGTAAAGAGCGGTAGGGAGTTAGTTTCAATTCAATATTTCTTGATCTAGCCTAACCAACAAGTTTTAATGCCGATTTAAGCAAAATTTGCGACAAATCGAACTTTACAACGAGGGCAGCATTGCTAGGTCAGCATGGGAACCTGCTGCAACTTCAATTTTACTTGGTTTGAAGTTCCTGATTTGAGAAGCATTAAGTCCCCTTTTTCTGCAGAGCTCTACAAAAAAGGGGGACTCAATCTCTTTTTAGGGAAATTTTGTCCTAGTGCAAGCTCAGATCAAATTGGTATAAGCTAGTAAAAATTATTACTAGTCAGCTATGGTTCCTCAGTCAACCAACCCAGAGATTAGCCAAAAATCTTTGAGGCAGTGGCAGCATGTAATGGCTCCTTATGGTTTAGGCTACCGCATCAAGCTGCTCTCCCAACTGATGGCACGAAAATTTCAAGAGCGCCTAGATCCATTCGGGCTGACTCCATTCCACTGGGTAGTATTGTGTTGCTTATGGGAGGAGAATGGTCTAGCGACCTCTAGCATTGGTGAAAAATTGCAGCAGGTTGGTGGAACTCTGACAGGCGTTCTAGACCGCATGGAAGAACGAGGTCTGGTACGACGAGAGCGCGATCGCCAAGACCGTCGAATCTGGCGAATCTGGCTAACTGAAGCCGGAGATCAACTCAAGCAAGAGCTACTGCCGATCGCCCAAGACATTCGAGAAGAAACTCTAGAAGGAATGTCTGAAACAGAGCGCCAAGTGCTATCAGGGCTAGTTGATCAGGCGATCGCGAATTTATCAAAGACTCACTAGAGTACCGTTGATGATTGCGCGGTTGACAGCTTCGGTGTCATTAAAATCAACCCAAAAATCAGCCTTTTCCAGCTAGGTGAGCAAGCTGCTTCATGTTGACTAGATGAAGCGCATCGCGATGCGGATCAGTCGCAATCCACCCCTTACTTTCCAGCTTTTCCATGATTTTGGTTGCTTCTTCAACGCTGACATCTGTTACCTCCGCCAAATCTTTAAGCGGAACGTTGAAGATCTCGGTGCCCTGCTCAGAAGGATGACCATAGTCTTCGCCGAATGCAACCAACGTATTGGCCAGCTTGATAGCGGGTGGCTGATGCCGTAGCTGAAACCGAAGATTGTTTTGCCGCAGCCGCTTCACCATCAGTTGCAGCATTCGATGATGGAGCTGCGAATCTTTGAAAAGAGTTTGAATAAACCGTTGAGCGGAAATACTCAGCAACTTGACTTGAGAAAGCGCCACAACATCGGTTGAGCGAGGCGACTCGTCTAAAATTGCCATTTCGCCAAAAAAATCGCCCTGACCCAAGATTGCCAGCGTTACGACCTCTTCACCTGCATGACGACGAACCTTAACCCAGCCCGACTCAACAAAATAAACTGCATTTCCCCAGGCATCTTCCATGAGAACGGCTCTGTCTGCTGGGTAGTCGTGCTCAACAGCAATAGACAGCAGCCATTCTAAAGTTTCTGGGCTAGCGGCGTTAAAGAGCGGGAAAAGCTCACTAAAAGCTTCGGTCTGCATGAAAGGCGCTTAGGTAAAACTGACCGGACATTGATTATCTGACTATGCTACCCAAAAACATCTAAAAACTTCTAGCTCTTGAGGATCATAGATACCCGTAAGCTGTCAACTAGATGTTACAGATTGCCTGCACCACTAGAATATCACGGGGTTGATGTGTCGCCACCTTTACGGTTGGCTCAGCAAGACGGCTTTTTGTAGCCGCGATCGCAGCGCTTCTACATAAGAAGCCCAACCCACGACGATTGATTGTCCATGCGTCAGTGTTTCTGGCTCGATTGCATCAGGAGTGAAATGCAGTGGATTACCTGCCAAGTCGCAGCAAACTAAGCCTGCAGCTCTTGCTAGAGCAATCGGTCCAACCGTATCCCAAAGCTTGACTCGCCCACTTAGATAGACATAAAGTCCTGCTCTGCCACAAACAACTTCCATCACTTTCAGTCCAAAGCTGCCAATGGAGGTAAACTGGGCTTCTGGAATCAGGTGAGTCATCGCTTCCCCATAGCGTCGGCGATCGGTGCTGCCAATCAGTACCGGACAAAACGTTTGAGAAGGAGGAGTTGGCTCCTTAAGAATTAAAGGGTTTTGAGTGATTTGATCAATTGAAGTAACTGCATCTGAAGTAACTGCATCAGTCGGAGTACGCCCCGTACTCTGAAACAGCCCCAAACCCAATCCACCCCAATACATTTGGTCTAAAGCGGGAGCGTAAATCCAACCGGCTGTAGGTTGGTTTGCTTCTAAAAGTCCTACCATAACGGCATAGTGAGGCTTGCCGTGAATGAAGTCGCTGGTTCCGTCAATTGGATCAATAAACCAAAACCGAGAATATTCTGACCGAAAGGATTGTCTCGAGTGAGCGTTTTCCTCTGTGATGATGCCATCTTGGGGAAATAAGTTGGCAATTCCTTTAGAAAGCTGCTGGTCTAGCAGGCGATCGACGTTGGTTACGTAGTCGTGGCGGCTTTTCTCAAATACCTGCAGGGGTTGAGTCGCCATTTGTTTTGCTTGCTGTCCACAACCTTGCACCAAGTGGTGAATTTTGAGAAGTCGCTCAGCATCCATCGTTATAGTCACGGTTGATCCAGTCTGGTGAACAGGTAAACATCATCTTGCTGGTAGCTAAGCTGAAACAATTCTAAACTTTTGAGCTGGCTTAGCAGGTTAGCAGAAAATTCTCGATTTTCTCGCTTGCGCCTACCTCCAGGGTGGCGCAAGTTTAGCAAGATGGACTTGAACTCTGTCAGATCCGCTGTAATGGTAGGGGTGTTAATTCGTTCAATTAAGACACGGTGGGTAAGGTGAGGGGCGATCGCCGCTGTCCTCCAGTTGGCTGCACCTGCGCGATCGCTGTCCGCATAGATCCAGTAGGACAACGCCAACGGGTACAAAACCCAGGCTGCATGATCGCCCAGGATATGAAACCCGATTAGTGTACAAATCAGCGGCTCACCCTGGCTGATCAGGTAAATCCCCTGGTCAAGATGCCCAGGTCAAAGGCGTTGGACTAAAACAGGGTAGGTTGAATGCTGCTACCGATAAAAAAGACTAAGCTGCTGAGTGCGATCGCCCAACCGCTGGCACTAACGCTCACTCCAAACTTGTCATCAGAAACATCCCGATAATCCGAGCGATCTACCTTTGACCGACGATGAAACATCTAGGCTCTAGTCCAATGACTGCATTAAAGTGTTGTCTGACTTCGGTTTGAGCAAACTCTTTGACTGATTAAAGAGACACTGTCGCTGTGCCAAGTCGTCATCAGGAGGAATGATAAAGAGCTTAAACACATCAGAAACGTAAGTAGGCTGATAGTCGCTTAAATCAAGATTTGCCCGTTGCATCTCCTCATCCGTTGTCACCAGCAGCAACCGTTGGTCACGCTTAAGCTGTATCTGTGTCTCACAGGGTTTCTTAAACCGTTCAATTCGATCAATTTGGCTATAAAAATTGAGGCTGGGCCAGGTGACACCAAGGGCCGCAGGCAAATCGCGATCGCACTCCTCACAGATTTCTTGCTGCAAGGCCTGAGCAACTGGAATCAGCCGTCCCCCTAAAACCTGCCCGTCTAGCGTTGGTAGCAGCGGATCAACTACCGTTAGTGCAAACAGGCTAAAAGTTCCAACGCCAACCAACCACGCCCAAAGGGGCTGCACTCGGATTAGGCTAATAGCGGTCGCCACTGTCGCTAATGAGTAAAGCAAAAACCATTGCCAAATGATTTGAGTAATCTCAGCAGTTTGTAGGAAGGGCTGATCGACCAGATGCGGAACGAGCGTGAACCCGACAGCTAGCAGAGCATAGACCAGACTGATAAATCCTAAACAGAATTTAAGCGATCGCTTCGGTTCCGAGATCTGCTGTTCCCAGGCTTGAGCGCACAGATAAGCCAGCGCTGGAATGCCGGGATAGACGTACCACAGCAGTTTCGTTGCAGCGGCACTCATAAACACCAGCACCATCACAAACCAGATCCCCATAAATAAACCAACCTGCTGGTTAGAGTCCTGTTGTCGCCAGTAGTCTAACCGCAGCCACTGTCGCAAAGATTGCCAATTAATTGCACTAGGAATAAGAACTAGCCAGGGGAAAAAGCCAATTGCTACACAGAGTAAGTAGTAGTACCACGGCCCTGCCTGATTTTGATTGACGCTGACAAACCGAGTCACATTGCTGAACACAAAGAAGCTGTTGATGAAATACCAGCCGTTTGCCTGAAATGCTAATAGGTGCCAAGGCAGCGTAATTCCAGCAAAAATTAAGATTCCCCAGCCCCAAGGCACACTAGATAGCTGTTTTTGCCAACGATTAACCCAAACTAGGAAAATTCCGATAATCAAACCGCTTAAAATCAGAGCCAGCGGCCCTTTTGCTAAGACCGCAAAGGCAAGCAGCCCAAAAAAAAGCAAATAGCCAACCTTTTGACGGGTGCTATAGGCCCAGTACCAGCAGTAGAGCGCAGCCGTCATGAAAAAAACCAGCAACATATCGTGCTGTCCAGTTCGCCCCAACGCAAAGGTAAAAGGATTGGCCGCGATCATAGTAGCTGCTAAAAGCGCCATTCGCTGAGTAGCAAAGCGAACCGTAAACAGCCAAGTGCTAAGAACTAGGGCGATCGCCGAAATCGCAGAAGGTAGCCGAACTGCCCATTCCCCTACCCCAAAAATAGGGAAGCCAAGTGCAATTAGCCAGTGCAGCAGAATAGGTTTGTCAAAGTAAAACTTACCATTGTAAACAGGGGTAACCCAATCTTGACGGACCCAAATCTGGCGGGCAACTTCTGCCTGCCTTGCCTCTGTAACGTTGAATAAGCTGTAGCTGCCAAGTCGCCAAAGGAAAAGGAAAACGCACAAGATAACCAAACCCATCACCGCGAATAGTGTACGCCTCAATAGGAGGTTTGAGCGATTTGCGGTAGTCATCGGTTAACTAAACTTATCTACAAACTTCAAGCCTAACAGTTCCACAAAAAAACACATGAAAAAACGGGTTAACCCGCCTTGGATTAACCCGCCTATTTGGGAACGCTTAAGGAAACTACTTTTGCAGCACCAATTTGACGTTGGCATTTTGCAGACCGGGGCGCTTGACTTCTGCCAGGGTCTTGTTCACAGCGTACTTCTGGTTGATTGAGTTGATCAGCTCGGTCTGGTTGTGCTTTTTAGCAACGCCCCAGAGGTCAGCGATCAGGTCAAAGGAACCATCAGCATTGCGAGACCAGCCCAAGTCATACTCACCTTCGAGAACAGCTACGATGTCAGAACGAACGCGCTGACCATTGTAGCCACGCACATCAGCTTCGGTCTTAACTGAGATACCCAGGTCACGCAGAGAAGCCTTGAGGATTTCTGCATCGGTGATCTTGGTGCGCAGAGTGCTAAAGTGAGACATTTGGATTTCCTCCTGTAGAGAAATTGAGAGAAACGACAACGTTTGGGTATAGAAAGCGCCGCACGGCTTAGCGTTTGGAAGGCAAACTGTTACGGCTGTTTTGTCAAACTGCTAGCTTATCGCTAGCCTTTCCTCCTGTTGGGAGCAGGAGTGAAAGCCTGTTAGAACTCAAGTCGCTGATATTCAGCAACTGAGGACGCAGCAGGTCGCGCGCGCTGCCTAGCCCAATCTCTCAGGGCTGTGACCTGCTCACTCATCGTCTTAGAAAGCGGTAGAGTAGCTCGAATTGCAGCAATAATGTCCAATTGGGTAAATTCCCGTTCTTGGGCAAACGCTTCGTACATCGCAGCAATGAGAGCTTGCTCAATTTCTGCTCCAGAGAATCCATCGCACGTCATCACGAGCTGGTCTAGATCAAACCGGGCAATTTCCCGACGACGCTTGGAAAGATGAATTCTGAAAATTTCTTTACGCTCTTCAGCATTAGGCAGATCGACAAAGAAGATTTCGTCAAATCGTCCTTTTCTGAGGAACTCACCAGGCAGACGCTCAACGCGGTTGGCGGTTGCCATGACAAACACCGGAGACGATTTTTCCTGCATCCAGGTGAGGAAGGAGCCGAAGATCCGGCTGGAAGTACCACCATCTGAATCAGCAGATCCTGTACTACCCGCAAAGGCTTTATCAATCTCATCGATAAACAAGATAGTGGGAGAGATTGATTCTGCCGTTTTGAGGGCATTGCGGAGGTTCGCTTCGGAGCGACCCACCATAGAACCGTCGTAGACCCGTCCCATGTCTAACCGCAGTAGAGGCAAACCCCAAAGGCGGGAGGTCGTTTTGGCAATCAGGGACTTACCGCAACCTGGAACACCTAGAATTAGCATTCCTTTTGGTTGGGGGAGACCATATTCTCTGGCGCGTTCGGTGAAGGCGTTAGAGCGCTGCTTGAGCCAGTGCTTGAGTTCCTCCAAGCCACCGACAGAATCGAGGGTTTCGTCTTCTTCGATGTACTCCAGAATGCCGTTGCGCCGGATGAGCTGCTTCTTTTCAGAGAGAACTACATCTACTTCAGCTTCCGTTAAACGGCCCGCTGTGACCTGAGCCTTACGGTAGACTTTTTCAGCTTCATCACGAGTTAGCCCCAAGGCTGCCTTCAGCAACTTCTCACGAGTTTCGGTAGTGGTGCGACGGGCGCGAAGCTGCTCTAACTGCTGAGACAAAACTTGATTTAGCTCTGCCATGTCGGGCAGCGGGAAATCTAATACTGCAACTTCTTTTTCCAACTCGATTGGAATTTGCTGAACGGGAGACATCAGAATTATAGTTTTCTGAGTTCCCTTAAATTCTGCGATCGCATCCCTCAAGCAGCGGGTTACCTCGGCGCTATCAGAGAAAGGATGCAGATCTTTGAAGATGAAGATACTTGGCTCTCGCTGCCGAATCGCGTGTTCGATAGCAATCTGAGGGGAAAGCGTATTGTGCTGTGATGCGTTTCTAGCTCCAGCCCCGTACTCAATCAGACCTCGTGTCATCGTCCAGACAAACACTCGTTGCTGAGGTTTGGACTGTTGGGCGATCGCTGCAATCGTCTGTTCAGCCCGCTCTTCTTCAGAAGTCACGAGATAGATCAGAGGATATTGAGCCTGGATGAGTATATTTAGCTCTTCTTTCATGATCATCGACCTTGTAGAGACAGTGCGGACATAGTAAGCAGACAATCAACTTAAGCTTGGAGTTGAAGACCTGAGAGTTTAGCTACTCAAAAGAGCAAACATTCAAGCTCAGGTAACACTCACTAGCATGGAACCAACTCTTCCTCACCCTGCTGGCTAGAACCAGAACGTTGCCCTTGAATGGCTGGTGAGAGCCCTTCTTCAACTAGAATGCTGGGCTGCTCCTTTAGGGAGATCATTTTGCCTTCCTGCAGAACGACCGAGCTTGAGCACTCAGGGCAGTCATAGACTTGATAGACCTGTCCGTGAGACATTTCTACCTCATCCACCACATCTGAATGTGTCAGATAGAAAACAATTGCTCGTTCTGCAATTGCTGACATCGGCTCGGCATCGACTGCGGAACGAATCTTGAGCTGACGATGAAGCTCTGGTGGAAGGTAAAGCGTAACTTTGTGCTTGTCTTGCATAGAACGACTACATGGTTAATACCCGGGTATGGTTGTCAGAATAATTGCCGCAGTCGTGTCCTGTCAAGACAGCAAGACGCTATGACGGCATTATTGTTACATTCCTTTACAAGCAAGCGAGGTCCTACCCTAATGCATCTATCTCTGGTGCGATTATTTGGAGCGATCGCGTCTCTTAAGTTCTACCGCTTTGCTTTGCTATCGGTTGGGGTGGTTTCAACAGCATTGCTTTTAGGGTGCGATCGCCTGCTTGTCCCTGAAAGTGGTTGGGAAACATACCGAAATTCACGTTACGGTTTTGAGTTTCTCTATCCCAAAGACTGGATTGCTGAACCGCCACCCGACAACCAGGATGGGCAAGTTTTTCGTGCACCTGACCGCCCTGGTGTGAAGGTTGCAGGCTGGGCCAGCCAAATTCCGGCTGATTTAGGTGAAGGGACTGAGGATGAAGCGACAGAACCAAATAGCGTTTTGCTCGATCCCATTAAGGAGAATTTTGTCACTGAGCAAGGATTGTCTGGAGAGCTAGAGGTGCAAATCGCCGCAGAAACTAGCTCACTCAATCTGACGCTGGAGCACGAAGGCGTGATCTATCGCTGGCAGGGGCGATCGCCCAGTCAGCAATTTGAGGATTACTACAAATTTTTTAGCTATGTTGCCAGCCATTATCGTGTTTTGTCTGCAACAGAGCCTTGATTTGTTCATGTTTTTGAGAATTAGGATGGAAGTAGTGATACGGCTAGCCATTCATGGGCTAGTTGCAAATCAATTCAGCAGGTATTGAAACACATGAGTAAATCGCGACGACACCAGGACACCTTAAAGGGGCGACTGCTTCAGTACATCTGGCTGGCTATCCCATTAGGAGTCGTCGGGTTAGTAGCCGTTTTTGCTCTGATGCAAGGGCGAAACATGCAGCAGAGCCAGGAAGAGCCAGCTGGACTCGTTGATGAATTTGTGGTGGATACGCCTGGTGCAACTTTGCCGCCTCTTCCTGAAGGAATTGCCTTGCCAGGCACCGCAATTCCCGATTTAGGACAAGAACACGTCCCGGCTGACCAGCAGGTTGAATACAACTCAAATCCACCAACCTCTGGCCCACACCATGAAGAGTGGGCCCGCTGGGGAATTTATAACGAAGCTCCTTCAGATGAACAGCTTGTTCACAACCTGGAACACGGTGGCATCATCATCAGCTATAACCCTGCCCTGGTTGAGGCGGAAGATCTGGAGCAGATTAGACAACAGGCAGAGGAGTTAAGCGCGATTAATCCTCGAATTATTGTCACACCACGCTCAGAAATGCCAAAGGCGATCGCCCTGACTGCTTGGGGCTACCTGCAAGAGCTAGAAGCTTATGACGCTGCTGTAGTTGATGAGTTTTACAACGCTCACATTGCTCGTGGCCCAGAATGCCAGGACGGGCAGTGCCCTAATTAGCCTTGAGAGATACCGGGGAAAGTCATTTCTTGTGGGGCGAACAGCGGTCCGCCCCTACTTAACGTGAGTTCGGGTTAAGCTAAACGCTGCAAGGTTTGGTATAAAAGGCTTTAGGCAAAGGGTATTGCTGTAGGCTCTTCTCAATAAGGTTGTTTATTGAGAAAAATTGCATCTGTGGACCTTGCTGACAATAGCTTGATTCACTGCAACGAAATGAGGTACGAAAAATCAGGGGTTCTGACGATTTCTTATCCCGAACTCACGTTACTTAAGGTATTGACTAAAGGCATTGACCAACGGTAGCTACGACGGATTGTGCTAGAGAATCAAAGTCATATCCGCCCTCCAAGCCAAAGACAGTGCGTCGGGTGATTTGCAGACAGAGTCTTGTGAATACGCCATAATCCTCTGGTTGGAGTGCAATTTCTGCTAGCGGATCGGCTTGGGTCGCATCATATCCAGCGCTGACAATCAGCAAGTCAGGTTGGAAGGTACTAAGAAACGGAATTACTTTTTGCTCAAACAAGGGCTGGTAGTCTGCCAGGGTGCTACCCCGTTGCATCGGCAAATTCAGCACGTTATTAAAAGCGCCCCGTTCGTCCGCATCGCCAGTACCGGGGTAGAAAGGAGATTGGTGCAGTGAGCAGTAGGCTATCTGGGCATGGTTTTCGGCGATCGCTTGAGTGCCATTGCCGTGATGCACATCCCAGTCAAGGATTGTGACGCGATTTACCCCCGGTTGCTGAAGGGCGTAGTGAGCGGCGATCGCTGCATTTGCAAAGATGCAAAACCCCATGCCTCGCTGGGGCATCGCGTGATGTCCGGGTGGACGCGCCAGCACAAAGGCAGGTTCTCCGGTTGCCAGTGTTTGATCAATGCCGTCCAGCCAAGCGCTAGCCGCAAGCAGAGCAACATCATAGCTGCGGGGGGAAACAATCGTGTCTTGATCGATATAGCCACCGCCTCGGTTAGCTAGCTGTTGCACCGCAGCGATGTACTGCTGGGGATGAATTGCCTCTAAAGCAGCCATGAGCCGATCGCTTTGAGCGTGGATAGGTGTGGGCGATCGCCAATCCAACTGATCAGCCCAGGGTGCAGCTTTGAGAGCTTTTGTGATGGCAGTTAAGCGACCTGGTTTCTCAGGATGATAAACGCCAGTATCATGATCCAAAAATTCATCGGAATAAAAAATAGGCAGCATAGCCTCAGTCCAAAAGTTTAATTTTAGAGCCTACTTAAAGGGAGGGTCGTTTGGGCGATCGCCTGACTAGCAAAGGGTTAATGGAGGTTTGGGCAGGTTAATCTGAATTGCCAAAAGTTAAATATTTAAAGATGCATCATAGAGACTTTATAGATTTTGTCCTCGTTCTAGCAACACAATTTAGATTATTGAAGTCGTTAGAATTGACGGGAATGCATCTTCTTCGAGTACTGAGGGTTTTAAATACAGGTATTTCTCTGAGTTAGTTTTACCTGACCTAAGTGGTTCCATCAGTGGTTCCATCAACCGACCAGCCACCCATCGACGATGAGCCAAATTCCACAGACCCATCCTGCTACCACTTTAGGGGGACGCTACAAAGTCATCAGCCAACTGGGTGCTGGTGGGTTTGGTCAAACTTTTTTGGCGCAAGACCTCCATTTACCAGGGCATCCTCGCTGCGTCGTTAAGCGCTTGCTGCCACAGACGAGTGACGACAAAAGCCTGCAAATGGCGAGACGCTTGTTTGACACCGAAGCCCGAGCGCTCTACCAGTTGGGCAGCCACAACCAGATTCCGACTTTGTTTGCTCACTTTGAGGAAAATCAAGAGTTTTATCTGGCTCAAGAATTTATTGAAGGTGAATCGCTCACCCACCCGCTGAGGAAAGGAAAAACCTGGCCCGAAGATCAGGTAATTGCCTTATTGCGAGATATTCTTCAGGTTTTGGTGTTTGTGCATGAGCAGCAGGTGATTCACCGGGATATCAAGCCCTCTAACCTGATGCGGCGGCGCAAAGACGGACGAATTGTGCTGATCGACTTTGGTGCAGTGAAGCAGGTCAGCACTCAAAGCGCCAATCCTGACACAGGCATCACTGATTTGACGGTTTCGATTGGGACTCAGGGCTACATCCCAAATGAACAATTAGCCGGCAAGCCGCGCTTTAGCAGTGACGTTTACGCAGTTGGAGTGATTGGAATTCAGGCTTTAACTGGCATTCACCCAAAACGCCTGGGAGACCATCCTGAAACTGGAGAAATAGACTGGCGCGATCGCGTCCCCGAAGTCAGTTCTGAACTTGCAGAAATTTTGGAATGCATGGTGCGCTATGACTTCCGCGATCGCTACCCGACTGCCGTAGAAGCCCTGGAAGCCTTTCAAGAACTCCCAGTTGGGGTGACCGAGTTTTTACCGCCCCTACCTGAATTTGTCGACACACCACTGGAATCTTCCTTTTCAGGTACAGAGACGACCGCGTCAGAGCTGATATCCGCCTCCACGAGCGTGTTTAATCCTTCCGACACGACCGTTCAAATTTCAATGCTATCTCTAGAGTCAGAGACGGCTCCCTGCCAGATTCAATCGGATGAACTGAATGGAAATGGGCTTGAGAACCCTGAGCCAGCATCCACTCCACTCCAGGCTTCACAGAAGAAAGAACGGTCGTTCGGCTATAAGCGGCGATTGGCAAAGCTTGGCTTTGGGTTAGGACTGGCTGGGCTCGCCACCGCAGGTACAACGTTCGTCGCGATGCAGACGGATGCTTTTTTGCAGCCTGTTAGCCCTCCGATTGAAACGGTTGGTTCTCATGCGGGCACTCCCGCTATGCCAATGATTCGCTCCCTTGCGGCTCCAAACCTGCCTGCACCAGAAGAATGGGCAGCAAAAATGCAAAGCCGTGCCGATCGCCTGCTACAGAGTGGGCAGTTTCAACAAGCGCTAGAAGCATACAACGGACTACTTGCCCTTGAGCCAGCGAATGCTAAGGCGTACTGGGGACGTTGTCACAGCCTTACCTATTTGCAGCAACCTGCCGAAGCTGCTGTCGCCTGTGATGATGCCTTGGCGATCAACCCCAATTATGCTGAAGCTTACTGGAGTAAAGGACGAGCTTACCGAGAGCAGGGGCGATCGCTCCAGTCGCTCAGGCTATTTGAACGGGCAACCCAACTAAAGCCAGACCTAGTTGGGGCGTGGGTTGATATGGGCATCACGTTACAAAGCTTTGGACGATCGGTGGAGGCAATTTCGGCGCTAGACCGAGCGATCGCCCTTGATCGCAATTCTGTAGAAGCTTGGGCTACTAGAGGGCAAGCGCTGTGGAACTTGGGTCGCTTTGACCAGGCGATCGCATCTCTCGATAAAGCTTTGCAAATGCAGCCCGACCATCCCCAAGCTGGCCCTTTACGTCAGCAAGCACGAGAACGATTGGGTTATTAATAGCCGTTAGTAATTAGTAGAAAGTAGTCACCTGTCTTTTTAGGCAGGTTGTTGAGGGCGATCGCTGCTAATCTACTTTGCCACCCCTTCAATATTGCCTGTACTTACCAACAGAACCCTACTTTTCGTTACTAATTATACAAGAATAAGTGAGTCAAGCTCTTAACCTGCAATCAACAGCCGAATTAGATTGCAGACAAGCGCAACGAAATGGATCTCGGATCAAGCATTTGTCTCAATCTCAGCAGATATTTGGATTCTTAACTCAGGTTAGTTAAGAGACTGTTGGATCTGACCCACTTTTCAGGAGACAACTATGCCTTCAGTTGAAATTCCCGCGCATCAAGCAGGTGACTTTTTTGTTGATTACGAAGAGAAAGTATTTCCCGATGTGCAGGCAGAACCGGGTGAAAAAGCTCTCGTAACATTCCACACTGTTGCATTTGAAGGATCAATTGGTCTGGTCAATTTACTGCAATCGCTGCGTCTGCTGCGTAAAGGGTTTGAGACTTCAATTTTGCTGTACGGTCCAGGAGTTACCTTGGGCGTTCAGCGAGGTTTCCCAAAAATTGGAGATGAAGCGTTTCCTGGACACCAAAACTTCAACAATCAGCTCAGCAAGTTTATGGCTGAAGGGGGAAAGGTTTATGCGTGCCGCTTTGCCCTGCAAGCGCTGTATGGTCATGGTGAACCGTCTCTGATCGCCGGAATTCGTCCGATTAGCCCCCTAGATGTGTTGGACTTGGTGCTGATGCACCGCAAGGAGGGAGCCTTCATTTTAGACACCTGGACACTGTAGGGAAGAGTTATTGGTCATCGGTCATTAGTGATTGGTCATTTATCATTGCTTGTTTATCATTTGTGACTTGCCATTCTTCATTGGCTCCTACACTTGCAAACAACTAATAACAAGTGACCGATGACCCAACTTAACATCACTCACTATCTCCCCCGTCAAGGAAAATCTATGGATTACTCACGAACTGTTAGGGCGGCTGCGGTGCAGATTAGTCCAGTGCTGTTTAGCCGTGAGGGAACGGTTGAGAAAGTGTTAGAGGCGATCGCCCAAGCCGCCAAAGCAGGGGCAAATCTGGTTGTATTTCCAGAAACTTTTGTTCCCTACTATCCTTATTTCTCATTCATTCAACCACCCGTGTTGATGGGTAAGGAACACATGCGGCTTTATGAGGAAGCTGTAGAGGTGCCGGGAGCAGTGACAGAGGCAGTGAGTCAGGCTGCTCGGGCTGCCAACATCGTTGTAGTTTTAGGGGTAAATGAGCGGGAGAATGGTTCCATCTACAACGCTCAACTCATCTTTGATGCAGATGGAACACTTGTGTTGAAGCGGCGCAAAATTACGCCAACTTATCATGAGCGGATGGTATGGGGGCAAGGAGATGGGTCGGGGCTAAAAGTGGTGAACACTGCGGTGGGAATGGTTGGTGCTCTTGCCTGCTGGGAACATTACAATCCGCTTGCCCGCTATGCTTTGATGGCACAACATGAACAAATTCACTGTGCTCAGTTTCCTGGCTCAATGGTGGGACAAATCTTTGCTGACCAGATGGAAGTCACCATTCGCCATCATGCTTTAGAGTCGGGCTGTTTTGTGGTGAATGCAACAGGTTGGCTCACACCTGAGCAGATTGCCCAAATCACGCCAGACGAAAAGATGCAGCGGGTGTTAACAGGTGGGTGCCACACTGCAATCATCAGCCCCGAGGGAACTCACCTTTGCCCCCCTGTGACAGAAGGGGAGGGGATGGCGATCGCCGATCTAGATTTCTCTTTTATCACTAAGCGTAAACGAATGATGGATTCGGTCGGTCACTATGCCCGTCCTGACTTACTTCAGCTTCGTCTCAATATCGATGCAAGACCGTTTATGAGCGCAGAGATGCACCATCAGGCAATCCCTGCTGAACAATTGCTGAATGGAGAAGCAGCTAACGAGCATGAACAAACAAAACTTGATTACGGAGTTACAGTCTCACGGTTTGCGATGGATTGACCCAGCCGTTGGTGCATCAGGGCGTAAGGGTGGTGCAGGGCCTTCAGACCATAAAGCAATAACTATTGATGACACGACGGTGATGGTACCCATTTTCACCGATGGAGCGGCTGAATCACCCTATGCGATTGAAGTTGGGGATGCTCAAGTGCTGCCAATGTTGAAGCTAGACGGGGAGGCGATCGCCCCCATCTCATTTCCTACACAGCCAAAGTTTTATAGTCTCACTACTGCTGACGGCATTCCTTATTGGAAGATTGCTTTGCTCCATTCTCATGATGTGCTGGCAACTACCGTACTGCAAACCTGTATGCGTTACGGCGATCGCGCCACAGCCTGCCAGTTTTGCGCCATTGGTCAATCTTTGGCAGCAGAACGCACGATCGCCCGTAAATCACCTCAACAGTTGGCAGAAGTGGCAGAAGCCGCTGTGCGTCTGGATGGGGTGAAACACATGGTGATGACGACAGGAACGCCAAATACGAGCGATCGCGGTGCTGCTTATCTAACTGAGTGCGCCAAAGTGATT
This sequence comes from Oculatella sp. FACHB-28, assembly GCF_014696015.1. Taxonomy (NCBI): domain Bacteria; kingdom Bacillati; phylum Cyanobacteriota; class Cyanophyceae; order Oculatellales; family Oculatellaceae; genus Oculatella; species Oculatella sp. FACHB-28. The sequence continues at coordinate 90,442 of NZ_JACJPJ010000101.1, forward strand.
AAATCTAGGGTAAATCTCCCAATTCAGGCACAGTGTGAACCACCCGATGACTTTATCTGGTTCGAGCGAATGCAAGCAGCAGGGGTAGACAGCCTAGGCATGCACCTGGAGGCGGCTGACCCACAGGTTCGAGCCAAAATTATGCCAGGTAAAGCAGAAGTACCGCTTGAGTATTATTTTGAGGCATTTGAGGCGGCTGTGAAAGTGTTTGGTCGGGGACAGGTGAGTACTTACCTGTTAGCAGGATTGGGCGACTCACTTTACACATTGTTAGAAATCTCGCAGAAGCTAATTGATGTCGGTGTTTATCCTTTTGTAGTGCCGTTTGTGCCGATCAGCGGTACTCCTTTAGCAAATCACAGACCACCCAATAGTGAGTTTATGTTTGCGCTCTATCAGCAAATTGGAGCAATGCTGCAACGATCGGGGCTGGCTTCTACGGAAGTCAAAGCAGGTTGCGCCAAATGTGGTGCTTGTTCTGCTCTTTCAACCTTTGAAACGTCTGCCTAGTCACCTATAATCACACACTGCAATATCATTCATGACTACCTCATCCTACACTTACAAATTAGCGGCTTCAGCTTCTGAATATGAGGCGTATTGCGAATTGCGGCAAATGATTTTTGCAGAAGAACAAGGCTTGTTTGAACGTGATGATGAGGATCAATGGGACGCGATCGCCTATCCTATTGTCGCTCTCAACGCATCAAAACACGTGGTTGGTGTAGTGCGAATTTATGAGACAGAGCCACAAGTCTGGTATGGCGGCAGGCTTGGTGTTCATCCTGACTACCGTCGTGTTGGGCAAATTGGGCGTGGTTTGATTTACAAAGCTGTAACTACTGCAAACACCTGGGGCTGTCGTCAATTTCTGGCAACTGTGCAGCTTCAAAACGTGAAATTCTTTCGGCGGCAGCATTGGCACTCACTTGAAGAAATAGTGATTTGCGATCGCCCCCACCACATGATGCAAGCAGACCTGGAATACTATCCTCCCAGCAGCGAACCTCGTCCCGCCATTGGGTATTGGAGATTAGGAATGAGAGAACTAGAAGCCTCATAACAATCAATTGTGAAACTCATTGAACTGGTAACAACCCTACGCCAATCCATCGGAGTGCTACAAAAGCAAGATATCCAGCTTGCCGCTAAATACCTAAAGCAATTTTCCCCTTCACTCCCAATCCCTAATCCCCAATCCCCGAACTCCCTTATTGGTGATGACTGTGCTGCCATCCCCGACCAGGACGGCTACCTTCTCCTAGCAGCAGAAGGGATGTGGGATGTACTGGTGGAGTCAGAACCTTGGTTTGCGGGTTGGTGCGCCGTGATGGTAAACGTCAGCGATATTTACGCAATGGGAGGTCGCCCGATCGCCGTTGTAGATACCCTATGGGGCACATCTGCAACAGTTATAGAAGCAGTCTGGTCAGGTATGACGGCTGCTTCAAAAGCTTACAGCGTGCCAATTGTGGGTGGGCACAGTAACTATCACAGCCCCTACAATGCACTGTCAGTGGCGATTTTAGGACGAGCAACTCACTTGCTCAGTAGCTTTAATGCTAAGCCGGGAGATACATTGCTGCTGGCGATCGACCTCCGGGGTAAGGCACATCCCAAACATCCGTTTTGGAATGCTGCTACCTCTGGTGCTTCCAGTCGTCTTAGAGAAAACTTGGAGCTATTGCCAAAATTAGCAGAGACAGGACTTTGTGATGCAGCTAAAGATGTCAGTATGGGCGGCATGATTGGCACTCTTTTAATGCTGCTGGAAACTTCTAGGTGTGGTGCTGTAGTTGACCTGGAAGCGATCGCTCCTCCCCCAGACTTGACCCTAGAAAAGTGGTTACTCTGTTTCCCCAGCTATGGCTTTCTGCTCAGCGTTCGCCCCGAACATGTTGCAGCCGTTCAAACCTGTTTTCGGGAAAAAGAATTAAGCTGTGAGGCGATCGCCCAAATTACAGATTCTCAACAATTAATCTTGACCTACAAAAGTGAAACAGAGATCTTTTGGGATCTTACACAAGAGAATTTGACAGGGTTCGCACCAATCTAAATTTATCTATTAGTCAATGGTGAACTCACTTCGGATTGCTTTTTTTACCTATTCGACAAAACCCCGGGGTAGCGTGGTTCATACGTTGGAAGTTGCAGAGGCTTTACAGGAATTGGGGCACTCTGTTTGTGTTTATGCTTTGGATAAAGACGGCACAGGATTTTATCGATCGCTCCAGTGTGATCACGTTTTGGTACCTGCAAAAGAGGTGACAGGCGGAATCGATCAGTTAATCAAACAAAGAATTCAGGAGTTTGTAGACTATCTGAGCCAGGAAAAACCAGTTTATGACTACTATCACGCGCAGGATTGCTTAAGTGCAAATGCTTTGTCGGAGCTGCGATCGCGCCATCACATTCCTCACTTTGTGCGAACGGTGCATCACATTGATGCGTTTAATAGTCCTTACCTACAAACCTGCCAGGACCGCTCAATTCGGGAACCTGATTTGTGCCTTTGTGTAAGCGATCGCTGGCAAACTGCCCTACAGGAGCAACACCAAATTCATGCCCCCAAAGTAACTAATGGTGTGAATACGACTTACTTTTCCCCTGATTATGATGGTTCTGAAGCCGATGTGAAAAAGCTGGGACTGAGCGGTCAGCCAATTTACCTCACCGTCGGTGGCATTGAGCCTCGCAAAAACTCGATCACTCTCCTGCGAGCCTTTGCTCAAGTGTTAACCCATTATCCTAATGCTCAACTGGTGATTGCAGGAGGGGCAACGCTGTTCGACTATCAGCCTTATCGCGATGAGTTTTTTCAACTTGCTGAAAGGTTAGGAGTGGCGATCGCCAAGTCACTCATCTTACCGGGAGTCATCTCCACCGCTGAATTGCCTGCTCTTTATCGCATTGCTGATGCTTTTGTTTTTCCTTCCCTCAAGGAGGGATGGGGACTGGTGGTGCTGGAAGCAATGGCTTCTGGTATTCCCGTAGTTACTTCAAATATTGCTCCATTTACTGAGTTTTTGTCTGAGCGAGAAGCACTTTTGGTTGATCCGGAGAGTGAGGAGGCGATCGCCCAAGCCATGCAAACCATCGTTCAACCTCAGATAGCCCAGTCTTTTAAGGAGCAAGGCATTCAGGTGGCTAAGCGCTACACCTGGAAACAGTCTGCCAAGCTCCACTTAACTCACTATCAACAGCTTTCAACTTCTCCAGTCCCTAACCCTCAATCTCACCATGCCAGAAATCCGCTTTCAAATTGAACTACCCGACGGTTCTCAGGAAGTTTGTTACTCGCCTTCTCTAGTTGTGCGTCAATATTTTGAGGAAGGAAGTGAGTATCCGTTAACAGATTTTGTTGAGCGATCGCGCACTGCTTTGAATATCGCTAGCGATCGCGTCAAAGCAAAATATGGCTTTTCGTGCAGTCTGGCGATCGGGCAACTGCGCCAGATTGAAACAATGGCAACAAAATATGCAGAGTTACCTGACCCGAAAGTGCGACTGATCAAATTTATCGAGAATTAGAAAAATCTTTCAACGAAATACTGTCACACTTGGAACAATTGAGCCATCGCTAAACTCGTGCAGTCCGTGGTCATTCCGTTAAAAATGAGGCTGTTTGTTATACATTAAGCTGAGTGGATGGAGCAAAGGGATTGCCCTTCAGGTAAAGCACATGACAGATAGCGGCAGGAGCAATAGCCCCTTCAGGCTGATGTTGGTTGATGACAACCGGGCTTTTCGGGCGGGGCTACGGATCTGGCTAGAGCAATTCTCAGACCTGGAAGTGATTGCTGAAGCAGGAGATGGAACTGCTGCTCTGCAAGCGTTAGCAACTCACAGCACGGCTTCTGCATCCTCAATCGCAATTGATTTAGTCATCCTGGATTTGGGATTGGGCAGTGCTAATCCTGAGCAGATTCAAGGGCTAGATTTGTGTCGGCAGATTTCCTCTCAGTATCCGGCGATCGCCATCCTCCTGCTCAGTTCCATGACGGAACCTGTGATGCTAGCAGCAGCGCGGCGATCGGGCGCGAGAGGATATTGCCCTAAACATACTGAAGCAACAGAACTGGCAGCAATCATTCGGCAAGTTGCAAGAGGTGGACCTCGCTGGGTTCAGCCTACAGCAGAAGAACTTGCGGTGGTTGTCACTCCCCCTGTTTCGGGCTCGATTAGATCTCAGCCGATAGTAAAGTTACCGGCTCCATTTGCCATTTTTCGGCGAAACTTACGTCTGTCAGGGCTACAGCAGATTGAGTCAGCACTGTCTGACGTAACCAATCAACTGCAAAACTTAGATCTGTCGCTGCTGGATCGGGCAGTTTTAGCAGGGCAACAGCGCGAACTGCGGGCTTCTCGTTGGCTGGTGCAACGGTTATTGGCAACTCCGACCGTACTAGAACCGCCAAATGCAGTGACGCCGCAGTCAGATGCAGCACCGTCGGATCGCCCTGCTCAACAACTTGAGCAAACCAACGCAACTCAGCCTTCTGGGGACACAGAACTCACGGTGATAACGCCATCAGAAAATGGATTAGCTAATGCCCGTAATTTGCAGGCAGCGCTGTTTGATGCGATCGCCGCAAAACTGCAAAGCAGTCTGCAAAACCAGACCAAGACACCCCTAGAAATTGATATCTTGCGAGAAGAAAAAAAGCGGGAATTGCTCTATTTAATCTTGCGGCAGTTAGAGGAGATTTTGGATGAACTGCGCTTTTCGCAGGTACAGCCTGGACAGTTAGAGGAGAAGCGATCGCTGATTTTGCAAGATCTCTGGAGAGCGGTTGTCACAGATTTTTTCGGCAAATATTACACTATTTCGATAGGCAACGCCGAAATAGAAGTACCTAGCACGTTGCTTCAAGATATTGAAGTTGTGCAGAGCGCCATTCTGGATAAAATTCCATTTTTTGACGATTTGCTGTCTCATTTGCTCTTTCAGACGCCACTAATTCTTGAGGGGATTCCCTATGTACCTGGCTCACCCGAAGCAATGCGACGAGCGGAATCTATTCTTGAAAATCTGATTATTCAGGTTGCCAATGCTGTGGTGCAGCCGCTACTCAACCGCTTTGCCAACATAGAAACAATCAAGCAAAACTTTTATGAATATCGCTTACTTTCAATTCGGGAAGTAGAACGATTTAGAAATAACTTGTCCTGGAAATATCGCTTAGAAAAATACCTTGGCGAACCTAAAGCAATCTTTGAAAGTCAGTATCCCCTGTTTATTCTTTATGGTCGTGGCATTCAGAGAGTAGCGGTTTATGCGCCTCGTGCCCAAGAGCTAGAGCAATTATCAGGGCTTCAGTTTACGGTGACGTTAGCGCTAGAAACCCGTGATGCGATCGCCCCTCGCTTCCGTTCCGCTATTTCTTTTGTCGGCACTGGGCTAATTTATGTACTGACCGAAGTAATTGGTCGCGGCATCGGGCTGATCGGTCGCGGCATTCTTAAAGGGGTTGGCACCGCCTGGCAAGACGGCAAATATAACCGCAACGAACGCCAAAAGTAATAATGGTCTTCTGAAAAGGGTCAAAGATAGAAGGGCGTCCCACGGAGTGGGACGCCCTTCTATCTTTGACCCTAATTTTTAATTTGCTGTCCTCTGATAGTCTGCCTTTCAGACTGAGCAGTGACCAAAATCAGTGGGTTGCGTGAAGGACATCACCCATTTAGGGTATTCTCCATCACCTAAAGCTCTCTGAACAATCACAGGCGATCGAGTAGCTGCGTCACTCGACCGTTGAGAAGAATGCTCGATAGTGAGAGTCAACAACCCGGAGTCCTGTTTCGTCGAGAAAAACCGTTTTTAGCACTTTTAGAGGTTATTCATGAAATCTTCGCAAGATTCCCAAACTATTACGCTTTTCTCCAAACCAGAAGCAGGTAAGGTCGAGCAAACCATCACCTCTACTGAGTCGGGACGGGTGAAGTTTCAAGGAAGCTATTGGCCCGCTCAGTTTTATTATCCAGATTCTCACTTGTCTGCAAATCCTGAAGAAGTTGTAACCATTGTGGGGCGGCAGGGAATCACTCTACTCGTTGTGCCAAAGGGTAGCCCACTGCCCGGTGAGTTTTCCTCTAATGCCCCTATTCAATCCGACAAAGACGATCTTCGCAGCTCTGAATGGAGCCAGAGGCTCAGTTCTAGACTGTCTGTTTTGCTGAAACTCAAGCGAAGTGATGATGGCGATCGCTACCTCTTTCAAGCGTAATCGTTAGTTAGCTGTATGTTAGCTGTATAACCGTAGAATGGGTTAGCGCAGTGTAACCCATACAGAAGTTGGGTTTCGCTACTCCGCCAACCTACACGATTCCTTGCTCTAAACGTCACGATTCAGCAGCAAATTCGTGTAGTGCCTGAATAATCTGTACGTTTGCTTTGGGAAAAGGAAATTGTTCGATTTCAGCTAGTGTTACCCAGCGGATTTCGTCACACTCAATCGGTTGGGGTTCGCCGCTCAGGTGACGGCAGTGATGTACATTCAACGTGACGCGAAAGTGAGTGTAGGTGTGGTCGATAGTAATGAGGCGATCGCCCACTTCCACCTCAATTCCCAGTTCTTCCTGAATTTCTCGTTTAATGCAGGCTTCTACCGTTTCTTCTGGCTCAATTTTGCCACCAGGAAATTCCCAGAGTCCGCCGAGCAGCCCTTCTTGACGACGGCGATCAATCAAAATTTTGCCCTGATCATCCCAAATGACGGCGACGCCAATCTTTTTGTGGGGCAGGGGAGCGCGACTTTCAGAGAGAGGCAATTCGTTTTGCATGTTCAGATTGTGAGCCAGACAGGGTTCTTTCCAGGGACAAAGCAAACAGGCTGGATTTTTGGGTGTACAAACTGTTGCTCCCAAATCCATCAATGCTTGATTAAAGTCACGCGGCTGCTGTAAATCCAGCAGATCTGTAGATAGCTGCCATAGTAGCTTAAGCGCTTTACTGGGCGATCGCTCTAGTGCAATCAATCGGGCTAAAACTCGTTTGACGTTGCCATCCAAAATCGACACGGGTTGGTTGAATGCTGCGCTGAGAATGCCCCCGGCAGTGGTGCGTCCAATTCCTGGGAGGGCGATCGCCTCTTCTAAATTTGGGGGAAACTGTCCGCCAAACTTTTCCACGACTTCCTGGGCTGCTTTGTGCAAATTTCGCGCACGAGCATAGTAGCCAAGCCCCTGCCAAACTTTCAAGACCTGCTGCTGGTCTGCCTGCGCTAGCGCCTCGACTGTAGGAAACTGCTCTATCCATCGCTGATAGTAGGGAATTACAGTTTTTACCTGAGTCTGTTGCAGCATGGTTTCGGAAACCCAGATTTGGTAGGGGTCTCGGGTTTCCCGCCAGGGCAGACTGCGTCCAGAGGTGGCGTACCAGGTAAGGAGCGATCGTCGCAAACTCATCAACGGCAACTGCTGCAAAGTCTCCATAGCAGAACTCGACAGGTCTGCACTCAAGCCTGCCGAGTCTGGGTTAATATCTACAGATGAATTTTGATTTACCGAAGCCACCAGAATGACGCACCGCTAAATAAATTACCTGCTAACTATTCAGCGTCGGAAACTGCTTCGCTCGCTTGTAGAGACCGCTCAAACACCATCCGCTGCTCTGCGTTGCGGAGGAAGTAGCCGCTGACCATTGCCGAAGCCAGCAAACGTCCTAAATGCTCACGACTGGTTGTAATGGCAACACCAAAGTGCTCCGGTGGGAGGTTTCCCAACAGCCCCATGATGTTCCGTTCCATGACCTGAAAGACTTCAGAAGAACTTGGCTTAGAAAGCTGAGCAATCGTTTCTGGATTCATCGACTGGACATACTGCCAAAACTGGCTACCAGATTCAGCTTCGTTACCAAAAAACTCTGAGACTTGATTTGATGCGTTGTTCACGTTAGGAACCTCACTCAATCGGATTTATCACCTACACCTAATCTACCAATCCCCCCCTCAGGCATGAAGTGGGCGGAACCGAACTAGCAGTGACGGATTTGCCTACCTAGGTCAGCTACCTGCTGGTGCAGCAGGGCTAGGAATCGGGGTGGCTGGAGGGCTAGCTGGGATGCGTGTAGTTGATGCGGTTGGTGGGGCGCATTCTCCTCGTTGAGCAGCAGTTAGTCCGTTTTGCGGTTGGACATGGGAGGCAATCGCCGCTTCCTGAATCCAGCCTTCTGCCCCAGGTTGAAGCAGCGGTGTAGCCGGTTCCGGTTCCGGTGCCGTTGGTTCAATCGGGACAGGCGATCGGTTGCCTGCATCGGGGCTAACTGTCGAACTAGATATTGGGCTTGCTGTCGGACTGTCAGCAGTACCCTCTTCAGAGGGCTGCCCAATCGACCCTTCAGCCGTTGGGACAGAACAAACCCGCAGCCTTACCCATCGCTCTTGTCCAGACGCACCTTGCCGGCTCAAAACCTGAAGGACACTGCCTGAAGGAATCTCCCCGGTTGCAGTAGATGGTGGGGCAGGAAAGTCATCAGCGGTGCCACCCGGAGCGGCACTCCCAGGGTCAGCAGTAGAAGATGCAAGCTGAGGCAGCAGCACCAATGGCTCGTTGCCACTTAGAGAACCCGGTGAGGGCGATCGCTCCACTCGAATGTAAGAACCAACCTCCAGAGAGGCGATCGCTACTGTAGTTTGGTCAAGAGGTTCGTCTGGAACAATTGCGGGTTCAGATGAGGGTTGAACAGGCTCAGAGTTTGAGCCTAAGCCAACTAAAGGAGCGATGCGATTGCCAATCGATGGCACCAGTAGCGCCAGTAGCGTTCCCCCCAACCCTAACAGCACCAAGATGCCTAACAGCAAGGGGAAGATGCTGGGACGCCGTCGCTTAGATGGTTCCAACACTTGAGTCTTCAGGGTTGAAGTGGTTGCATCAGATTGAGTTGGCTGAATCCGCGCTCCCCGACCTGTCTGCAGAACGGTTTTAGCAGGCATGGGTTGGCGTGGCGGCTGCACCGCTGACATCAATGCACCCGGAGCAATGTTTAACCCCTGCTCGCTCAGCCGACAGTACACTAGCCCAATTGTTACGTTGTCGTGTCCGTTGCGGGTGTTGGCAATCTCAACTAGCTGCTGACTCACCGCAGCCAGGTCAAACTTACCGTCTAGCACCGGCAAAATAGTTGTATCCCAGCATTCCTCAACGCGATCGCCATCACTTAAGCCATCAGAACAGAGCAAGAAAATGCAGTCTTCATCCAACACAAACCGCTGCACTGTCGGATGCAGACTATTAGAAGACCCCATGCCCAAAGCCTGCACCAGCGAACCAGAACTCGGCTGCTGCAAAGCTTCCCGATAAAATCCGTAGCCTAGGCGCACTTCCCGCGAAGCAATGTCATCGTCCAAGGTGATTTGGTGACAGCCCCAGCGAGTAATCAGATAGGCGCGACTGTCACCTACGTGAGCAGTATAAAGTTCGTGGTTTCTAACCAAACTCATGACCAGCGTTGTACCCATACGCTGGCGATCGAGCCGTTTTTCACTGTCATTGCGCTGGCTGATCAGGTCATTCGCAGCGCAGGCAGCTTTTTCAATTTCAACCGACAGAGCAGCAGGTGATAGGGCTTCTGGGCGCAGCGGCTGCATTCGTTCCCAAATTGCCTCGATCGCCAGGTTCGAGGCGACATCTCCCCCTTGATGACCACCAATTCCGTCACAGACAATCACCAACGAAGAATCAGGAGCCGCTGTTCCAGCAGTCAGGGTAATAGTCTTGAAGGTGCCACCGGGCGGGTAGCAGGCATCCTCGTTGCGCTGGCGGCTTGGTCCCTGGTCTGTGCGAGTCGCAACTTGAATTTGCCTCGACTGATGCTGTCCTGCCAGTGACAAGCCTTCATCTAGCCGATCAACAAGCTGTTCGCCGCTGCGAATAGTTCCTTGAATTAGATCTTGGCAGAGTTGCCGGAGGAAAGGGCCGATCGCTGCTTGAGCCGTCTCAGCCCATCCTGCCCAGAGATGACCCAACTGAGGCAACGTTGGCGGATTACTTCCATGCTCGGGGTGTAGCTCTAGCAATCGAATTAGGGGTCCTTCCATTCGCAGCAGATCAGGCTCCAGCAAACTGGTTCCAACCTGCTCTAGCGTTAAGGGTTGCCAGAGTTGAGCGATCTGCCACAGCCAATTGATTTGGCGCAACCCCGTTGCCTGTTGCCACACTTCGGTCAGGGCAGGTAACAAGGAGGGAATGGTTGCTTCAGTACCAGCCTGAGTAGAGAGAGGCGGCACAAACAGGGCTGCCTGTTCCAACAGCAGAATGTCTGCTCCAGACTGATCTGCCTGCACCAGCCCGTAGACCTGAGGAACGTGGAGCCGATAGGGGGAAAGTCGCAGATAAGCCGATATCGATTGAGGAATTTCCGTCGGAGCCTGGGAAACTATGCCCGGTTTTGCATCCAGGAAGATCCGAGGACTCTTACAGATATAACGATTTGCCAGCACCTCTCCAGGTTGATAGGCATCGGCATCGTGTCCCACCGCCCAGAGATAATGCCTCGGCAAAAAGGTACGGCATTTCTGGCAGAACCGATGACCCTCCGGATTGGGAGCCTGACAACTATAGTTGGGGCAATAGATTGTTGCTGTGGCGTTTTGCATGAAGCCAGGAATACAGCGGTCTTCTCAGGATATCTCAGACTTCCGCCAACAGACCATCTTACACGTGTTACACAAACGGGTATAACCAGGTTTGGCTTAATTCTTGCGAGCAGGATGTGCTATCAAAAATCAATTACATCCCTAGATAGACTCGTCAACAGACACTTTTGGTAAGCCCATGCTGTAGTTGCGGACGCGGCTTTTGAGGTTATAGGAAATCTTGCCTGCTTGCAGTAGCGATCGCACAAAATGCTCCAGATCAGAGCCAATTCGACGCAGATTGTAATCAGTCAGGTCTGCCCCGGCAGAAGCAGCAACTAACTCATCAAACTTGCGATAAACCTCCTGGAGTGCCTCATCATTCCAGAGCAATTCGTTATCTGGGTCAACATCTAATGTCAGCTTATCCTCGCTGGGTAGAAGCTCATCGTTAGCAGTGTCAACTTCAGCCGTAAAGATGCGGATGTGCCGGGTAGTGGACTTAAGCAGCATAAGAAATTAGGGTGTTCACACGGATGCGGCAGGATTCTGATTCATTCTAAAGCGTCAACGGGGCGATCGCAGCCCTTTAACCCAATCTCTCTCATCACCATTTCTGAACTCTTCAATCAAAATCAGCGAATTTTGCAAACTTTGCTCAGCAGACCGAACAAATTTCTCCGTAGAATCCGCCTTCTCGAAGCAAAGAAAGCTACTTAAAATATCAAAATACGGGTCAACCTTTGCGGAAACTCCGTCATTCGCACTGTGTCTAACTCTGGTCAAAAAATTACAGAAAATTAATACCTCATGTTTTTAAGCTGCCTGCTTCTGTTTGCGATCGCCTTCTGCTTTGGCCGCCTCTTCATGCAAACCACCGAAGAAATTCCAGCCCTTGTTGTTGGAATGCTGGCAATTACTTTCCTCGTCGCAGGAATCATCATTGCCCCCACACTTATTCAGGTCGGTTGCCTAGTAGTGGCTATAAGCTTAAAAAAATTCATGCTCAAACAGCAGCAAGCTTAGGGATGAGGAGTTGAGGTTTAGGGACTGGCGGACAGGTGGGAAGCCTTCATCCTTCATTCCTACCCCAGTCTCTAACCCCTGCTCCCCACTTCCAATTCCCAACCCCTTCATCCTTCCCCCCATCCCTATCTCTCGCCTTTAACAGTAGACTGGAAACGGCCGTGTTCGGTTTGCCAGCAGAGGGAGCGATCGCATGGGCAGCTACGAGTCTCAAAAGCGACAGAGGCTTAATATGGGTGCCGTATTCAGAAACCTGTCCTTGATGGCGACGGGTGGCACTGTTTTGCTGGCGTTATTTACGGTCGTGGGCGTTTGGCGTAGTGGCGAACGATTTTTTGAGAATGTGCAGGCAATGTTTACCGCACCGCAACCCCCTCCCCAAGTAGACGTGCGATCGCTCGTCGTGCAACAAGTGCGCGGAGTCAGCGAGTTGACCACGGCAATTTTTGCGATGGAGGCGGTTGTACCTGCGAGTCGCGATCGCACCCTTGGTGGCTACACAATCGGCAAGACGACTCTGCTTTACATCGCTTACGGAGAAGTTCGGGCTGGAGTTGACCTGGCTGAGCTAGACGAAAATGATATTCAGGTTACGGGTGACGCTATTCGCCTGCAGTTGCCATCACCCGAAATTCTGGACAGCAAAATTGATGTAAACCGCTCGAAAGTCTATGACTATGACCGAGGCTTTTTGGGTTTAGGTCCGGATGCTGCCCCTGATCTTCAGCAGCTTGCCCAGCAGGAAACGCTGCAAAAGGTAATAGAAGCGGCTTGCGCTCAAGGCATTCTTGAAGAAGCCAACGTCAAAGCAGAATTAGCGGTTAGTCAACTGCTGACCACCGCAGGCTATGCCAACTCTTCTGTTGAAACCCAAGCGCCCGCTGCTGATGCTTGTGCAAAGCAGTAATTTTCTGCTCAAACACGGTGCTAATGCTGCGCTTTTAAGATGTTTGAAGCCATGTTGCAAAACCGTATTTTTACCTGAAAGTTGAGATAAGTTTTAGGTGAGGCTTGAAGCGGACGTGAGACGGGTGGGTGAGGGCGATCGCCATTAGTTAAAAGCGCTTTGGTTGAGTTACGTATCGCTTGAGCCGTCTTCCAACCCACGGGCTGTCTCAAGGAGATGTTATGAGCTTCAAAAGAATTTTGGTTGCTGTTGATCACGCTGCACTGAGCCAACCAGTATTTGAGCAAGCGCTGGAGTTGGCTCAAACTAATCGGTCCAAGCTACTGCTGTGTCATTGCCTGACAGCAGATGTTGTGACCACATCCCCCACTTTTGCGGCCGGTGAATTGGGTTTGTCGGCTCATTTTGTCAGCCAAACTCATCAGGCACAATACACGTATCTAGAGCAACAGATCGAGGCAGCAAAGGCGTTACTCAGTCACTACGGTGAAACTGCTACTCGCCAAGGCATTGCGACTGAAATCAACTACCGAGTCGCCGATCCGGGGCAGGGGCTGTGCGAAATCGCAAAAAACTGGAATGCTGACCTGATAGTAGTTGGACGACGAGGACGAAAAGGGCTGACAGAGGCAATTTTAGGCAGCGTCAGTAACTACGTGCTGCACCATGCTTCCTGTGCGGTGCTGATCATTCAAGCTCCAACTGCTCAAGCTTCTCTGACTGAAATGCGAGTGGAAGGGAGCGATCGCCAACCGGCATAAATTCAATCACCTGATCAACGCTAGTTTTGACCGTATCGCAAATCGAGTCTAGCGGCAGATCATTTGCATCACACCCAAACGGGTTTTCAATGTCATCGCCAATCTGATCTACCCCAAACAGAATGAAGCTGACAATCACTAGACTGATGCCAGTTAGCCAGCCGATATCGTCAACCAGGTGAAACGGCAAACCCACACAGTAGATTAAAATTAAGCGCTTTAAATAAATTGCATAGGCGATCGGAATGGGGGTCCGTAGAATCCGTTCGCAACTGGTCAACCCTTCAACCATATTGCTGAGCATTCCGTTAAGTGCCACCAGCCGCATCGAATCCAGATGATTATGCTGAAACTGCTTCTGAAGATAATCACCCAGCCACAGAGTGATTTCTAATGGAGAATTGCGAGAACCTTCTAGCATTGAATTTTGTGTCTCAGGAATCAGGTCGGAGACTTCACGACCGACAGGCTCTTGCCGAAGATGATGTTTTGTCGTCAGGGCAAACGTTACCAATAGACGCAGTGCTATTTGTTTTTCTGTTTCGTCGGCTGGCTCTGAGGCTGCGATCCCCAATTTAATTTCTCTAGCTAAGTTCCGAATGTTAAAAACCAATTGCCCCCAGGCTTTGCGTCCTTCCCAGTAACGGTCATAGGCTGAATTAGTGCGAAAGACCAGCAGCAAACCCAGTACTAGATTAAAAACGACATTGGTGGTTAAATCTCCCAGTACTTTCAGTGAAAGCAGCGGGTAGAAGTAGTGCAGAAGTGAAACAAGGAAGCCAAACATCCCAAATAGCAGCGATCGCGGCAGCACCGTCAGTGCTACTGAGCCTTTCAAGCGGAACGCTTGGGCAAACCAGTTGAGGGTCATAGAAGGTTACAAGACAAGCAATGCTTCATTCCTTCAACCTACCGTATAACAGTGTTTCAAATCTGACCCCTGCTGATTGAGCAGATATAGCGATAGAGTAGATCTGCTATCTTCTCGGATTTTGCATGAGTGGTTCATTTGAAGGCGATCGATCTGACCCAATTCGGAAACAGGGATCTTCACCTGAATCTTCCTCTGATCCGAAAAGCGATCCCGCCTTTGAATCAGACAAATCTGCTCAAGCTAAAGCTGAAGAAAACTTTTTAGACGATCCCTTCGCAGTGGTGGCTGATTCAGCAAAAGATCAGCAGACAGGACAGCCTGAATTGGTCGTTCCCGAAGTCAAGGCTGCTTTACCGCCTCTTGCGATGGTAGAGACAGCGTTTCTTGCTAGCACGGCTAGCTTGCTCTGGCTCGTCAGCTATTACCTTAGTATTGGTGCCTGGATGCGGATTTTATTTCCCGCTCCAATTGCCTTAGTCTACCTGCGCTGGGGTCACCGAGCTGCTTGGATGTCAGCGCTAGTAACAGGTTTGCTGTTATCCGTGCTGATGGGTCCCTACCTGAGCCTGTTATTTTTCGTCCCTTATGGGCTGTTGGGCGTACAACTTGGGGCATTGTGGAAACGACAGGCTGGCTGGACGATGTCAATCGGCACTGGAACGCTAATTTCTACCTTTGGCTTTTTCTTCCGAATTTGGCTATTGTCGACCTTTTTGGGTGAAGACCTCTGGATCTACTTAACCAACCGCATTACAGATTTTACTGAATGGATCTTAACCAAGCTAGTCGATTGGGGGCTGCTTGGAATTAGCGCCTTGGGGCAACCAGATCTGACGGTGATTCAGCTTGTGACGATTGGGGCAATCATCTGTAGTGATCTGGTTTACCTGTTCACGGTTCATTTGGCGGCATGGCTCCTCTTGGAGCGGTTAGGCAACCCAATTCCAGAGCCTCCAAGCTGGGTGCAGGTGTTGCTGGAAGAGGAAGGATAAAGGATGAGGGATGAAGAATGATTCGGGTTTACTCCCAGCTTGAGTGGGGGCGGGAGTGGCTGCAACAGTTTGAGGGGCGATCGCCTCTCTTTGCTTGCGTGCTGGGCTTTACAGAAACGGGATTGATCCCTGGGATTTCAGCAGCGGGGGCGACTCCGGCAGATCGGGAATACACGGCGATCGCAGATGCTGAGTTTCTCTACAATGGGCCTCAACCTGCTCCTCAATATCCACTGCCACCGCTACACGCAGGTGCTTCTCCTGTTCTGATCTCTCGTGCTGTTGTCGCAGCCCAAAAAATTCCCCTATACCTATTTAGTGCTGGGTTGCCGCACCTACCTTCAGTTCCCTGTATTGATCTAGGAGGAACTCCGGCTCGCTGTTTAACCCAAGGGAAAGCGTTAGATCGCGCAACCGTGCAGCACTTGCTGCAGCAAGGACTAATTTGGGGTGAAAAGTTGGCAGCGCAAAACCCCCAAGGATATCTAATCTTGGGAGAATGTGTGGTTGGAGGAACAACCACGGCTCTATCTGTGCTGACAGCTCTAGGTTGGGATGCTGCGGGTAAAGTCAACAGCAGTCACCCAACCTGCAATCATGACCAAAAGCTAGCAGTTGTCACGGCTGGGCTAGCTCAATCAGGTTTTCTTCGAGAGGCGCATCGGTTAGATAACTCTCCTGATCCCCTGGCTGTCGTAGCGGCAGTGGGCGATCCGATGCAGGTGGTGGTGGCAGGCATGGCAATTGCAGCCAGCCGCACCTGTGGCGTTTTACTGGCAGGCGGCACTCAAATGCTGGCAGTTTACACGTTAGCAGAAGCCATTAGCCAAACGCGTACTCATCCCTGGAACCCTCAACAAGTTGTAGTGGGTACAACACGCTGGGTGGCTGAAGACCCAACTGGCGACACCGTGGAATTGGCAAAACTTCTAAATGTACCCCTGATGGCGACACAGCTTAATTTTGCGAATTCTCGGTATGCTCAACTGCGGGCCTATGAGCAGGGGTATGTCAAAGAAGGCGTTGGCGCAGGCGGATGTGCAATCGCCGCTCACCTCTACCAGCAATGGGATCAAGTTAGGCTGATGCAAGCGATCGAGGCTTTAGCAGAACGTCTCGAATGCGTTCAAAGTGAGTGAGTATTCAGATTGAGTATTCAGAGTTAGTGAATACGCTGAGACAGCAATTGCTCTTCTAATGCCGCAATCCGGTTGTAGGCTGCGGTCAATTGAGCCGTTAGACGCTGAATTTGAATCTCTGGAGCGAGGGCGCGATCGCCTGTTTGGCTGTCAGATTCGGGGTAATTAGAGTCGACCAGCACATCTTTGTGTTCCATTGAGCTATCCACCGTCCGACTACGTTGGTAATAGCTGCGCCCTATGCTAATTCCAGATGCAGCCAGAAAGCTGCTATCTGATGTCGTTTTTGTGTCAGACAGAGCTGTTGAAATTTTGTTGCCGAGCTGCTCAATAGTCTGGTGCAGTGCGTCAACTTTCAAACTTAAGCCCGTAACTTGTTCCTGAAGGGAATCCATGCAATGCCCCATTTTTTGAATTGCTTACAGTCCATACTAAAAAAGCATTGGGCATATCCAGGTTTATTCCTGAATCATTTAACGTTTAGCCCACGCTTGGGATGAAGAAATTAGAAGTCAGCCGTCAGAGTACCATTTGGGTTTTTCAGAAAGCTGTTGCAAAGAATCTAAGTATTCCTAACTAGGAGGTAACTTGAAAACCCTAAATTTCATCTTCATCAGATTACTCATCTATCTTACCTGCATGATTGCTAAAATCCGTCTTCTTCACGAAAGAACATAAATACTGAAGTACCGTCCAGATATTGGTTTCAGGCCATCGCTAAGTATAGAAATTAAAAGTTTTAAATTGAAATACTTGGATTCTAAAAATAGCCGTCGAAAATATCTGTAAAACTTCTATTTTTGACCGTTTAGTCGAGTTATTTCGATCTGCTATGAAGTTGTTAATCGCGCGTAAAGCGATCTCCATCAACAATTTATTGCCGCTCAAAATTATTCCAACAGAGTCATCCTTTCTAAGGGATTGAGTATTTATGCATACTAGAGTTCGTTTATCCGTTTCAATGGAGAGAGCAGTGTACTGATGTAAGTTTTAGAATGCTTTGGACAGATGAGAGGGGCAAGAAATTAGAGAGGGCTGCATCAGAAAATGTTAAGTTTTCAGGATTTTTACAGCCTGATGCAACCCCAGAATTGGCGATCGCCTTTGATACCCGCTCTGAAACTGAGCAAGAAGTATCGATGAGTTGAAAGGTGCTGTTTCTGCCTAATACCTACTTGCAGGTTGTGCCACTGCCGTTCCTTTTGCCGCCTAGATCGAGGTTGCGCCTGACAGTGAACTGGTTCAGGGCTATTACTGGCGAGACAAGGGCTATCCTGAAACAGGGACGATCGTCAGACGTTTTGAACAACGCTAACGGTGATTGACCCGATTAGCTTTGGTGTAGAACGCAAACAGTAGAAAAAACAGTAGGAACAGGAAGGCATGATCAAGCGGCGATCGCTTTTGGCAGGCGCAGGGGCACTGGCACTCGCTCAACTCCTGGCAGGATGCAATAGTCGCAGCAATGCGGCCCTGCGGGTGCGGTTGCTCGATGGCTCCGTTCCGGTGCAACTGTTGCGAGCCTTTCAGCGTGACCTGGAGCAACAGCTTGCTCTAGATTTTTTGCCTCAGCCCCAACTTTCTGACTTATATGATCTGCTGCAAACCTGGAAGCAGGCTGAAGCCGAACCCGTTCGCTCAGGCTGGAGGGAAAGAATTCCTTTCCTCAACTCAAACCGCCAACCTGATAATGTGGCGGATTTGGTGACTTTGGGGGATTACTGGCTAGCTTCGGCAATTCGACAGGAGCTAATTCAGCCGCTTGAGTTGGAGACTTTGCCGGAATGGGAAAAGCTGCCGGATCGCTGGCAGGCACTCGTTCGACGCGATCGCCAGGGACAGCTTAACCCTGAAGGAGAACTTTGGGCTGCTCCCTATCGCTGGGGCAGTGCTGTAATTGCCTATCGGATTGAGGAATTTGAGGAACTGGGCTGGACACCTACCGACTGGCAAGACCTGTGGCGACCAGAGCTAAAAGGACATGTGTCACTGCTGGATAGCCCCACAGCCGTGATCGGAGTGACCTCTAAGAAGTTAGGACAGTCCTTCAACCCAACGGATTTGGGTGAACAATTGCAAGCTGAACTGCAAGCGCTCCACCAGCAGTCCAAGTTTTACAGTTCTGACAACTATCTACAACCGCTGTTGCTAGGAGACACCTGGATAGCGCTGGGCTGGTCTACGGATGTGTTGCCTGTGCTGGAGCGCGATCGCCGTATTGCCGCCATCGTGCCTGAATCGGGCACCATTCTCACTGCTGATGCCTGGGTGCGTCCGGCAGCAGCAGAACCTGTTACCCGCCCGGGGGATGAACTTACGCTGGTTGAGCAATGGATGAACTTTTGCTGGCAGCGCCAAAATGCAGTCAACCTCTCGCTACTAGGTACAGCCGTTTCCCCAGTGTTGACCACACTAAATCGCACCGATCTGCCTGCTCCGATTCAGCAGAATAGTGTGTTGTTACCCTCCACCGAAGTGCTGGAGCGCAGCGAATTTCTTGAACCGCTATCAGAGGAGGCGATCGCTCAATACCATCGCCTTTGGACAGAAGTGAGAGAGAAAGTTGAGGGATAAGGGAATGCAGGATGAGGAGATACCTCCTTCCCCTAGCCCCCAGTCCCTAACCCCTCCATCCCATCAGCCATAATTGAACAAGTCGGATTAAACAAAACTGCTATGGCTGAATATCGCAAAATTGAGTACCGCATTGGCAAAGACGGCAAGATTGTTGAAACCGTACTCAACGCCTCTGGTGCAGACTGCATTGAGACGACTTCAGCGATAGAGCAAGCATTAGGTGAAGTGGAATCTCAAGAACTTTTGCCGCAGTACTACGAGACTGAGATTGATCTTGAAACAGATGAAACTCAATCTTTAACTCAAATGTAGGTTGGGTGAAGCAAGGCGCAACCCAACGAAAGGCCTTTGGCAATTGCAAGTGTTGGGGTTCGCTGCGCTTCACCCAACCTACTAGTTAGCTTTTGAGCCTTAGAGTTTGTCTGAGTACTTCACGATTGAGCTTGAAGCACATTATGGGAGATGACTCTAGCCTTGTAGGATTTGGCTATGTCTTAACGTTAGGTACTATTGCGTTGGTTCTGGGCTTTGTTGGGTCGAGGAAACAACCTGCAAAGAACAATGCTCAGAGACAGGAAATTGCCACCCCTGCTCCTCCTGCTCACACTCAGGAAATGGCAGATGAAATGGCTGCATTGCAGCAGCAATGTTTGCGACTGAGAGAACAACTTCAGCAGCAAAAAACTCAACTCACAGCCGACTTTCAGGAGGCGACGTTCGAGCAAATCCAAACGCTGCTAACAAACTACCCCAGCGCTCAAAAAATGGCTCAAGCAAAGCCCGATCTGCCTGCCAAAAACTTGATTGCACTGTTCACACCATTAGAAAATTTGCTGCAAGGTTGGGGTGTTGAGTTGATTGGTTCTGCTTGGGAGCAGGTTGCTTATGATCCCCAGATTCACCAGCCCGATGAGGATGACGTTACGGTCGGGGAACAGGTTTACGTTCGATTTGTGGGCTATCGGCAGGGCGATCGCATTCTTTGTCCTGCGAAAGTCAGCCGCACGTTGCCAGGAGGGGCACAGTGATTGCGATCGCGGTTGATTTTGGTACCAGCAATACGGTCGTCAGCATCCTAGAGCCAGATACGCAAACGCCTAAATCCCTTAGATTCAGTGATATTTCCCGATTGTTTCGCCTAAGAACATCTAAGGGGGAGCAAGAAATTCCGGTTGTGCCAACGCTGGTATTTGTCAAATCTCAAGAACAGTGGGTGATTGGCGAACAAGTGCGATCGCAACGATTGGGGCTGACCCAACCCGATCGCCTGTTCAAAGCCTTTAAGCGCGATCTTGCCGCTGACTTTCAGCCGCCACCCCGTCAGATTGATGGGGTAAGCTACTCAGCCGCCACAGTATCCGAGCAGTTTTTGCAGCAAATCTGGCAGCAAGTTTTGCACCAAATTCAGCCTGATCAAGTCATTTTTACCGTTCCGATTGGAGCTTTTGAGCGTTACCTGGGCTGGTTTCGTGAAGTCGGGTCACGCTTGGGCGTAGCTGAAGTGCATCTGGTAGATGAATCGACTGCTGCGGCGCTAGGTTATGCGGTGCAGCGACCTGGTTCGCTCGTGCTAGTCATTGACTTTGGGGGTGGCACGCTTGACCTGAGTTTAGTTCGCACGGCAACCCAAGGAGATGCGATCGCAGGCAAAGAACAGGCAGCTATTCGGGCGGAGGTGCTGGCAAAATCGGATGCTTATGTGGGTGGTGAGGACATTGACCAGTGGATTGTGGAAGATTACCTGCGTCAAGTTGGCTCGTCGCGACAATTAATCGGGGAAGTTGGCTGGCAGAATTTGCTGGCGATCGCCGAACGCTTAAAAATCCGCCTATCTGGAACCGAAGTCGCCAAAGAAAGCTGGCTCGACGAGGAAAGTTTTACGTCCTACGAGCTACAGCTTAGCCGCAGCCAGCTTGAGGAAATTTTAGAAGCCCGTCAGTTTTTAGAACAGCTGCGGCAGGCACTCGACGAAACGCTGGCGATCGCCCTTAGCAAAGGCATTGCCAAATCAGACATCGAGCAAGTGCTGCTGGTCGGCGGCAGTTGCCTGATTCCGGCTGTGCAGCAACTGATCGTTTCCTACTTTGGGCGGCCGCGGGTCAAAATGGACAAACCCTTTGAAGCCGTTGCCCATGGTGCTTTGGCGCTTAGCCAACTGTCTAGCATAGAGGACTACCTGCACCACAGCTACGCCATTCGCCTCTGGGAACCTTACGGCAAAACCTATTCCTACTTTCCGTTGTTTGCTCAGGGGGCAAAATATCCCTGCCAGCGTCCAGAATCCCTCACGCTTCAGGTGGCTATTGACGGACAGCGAGAAATTCGTCTAGATATTGGCGAAGTGGCAGAAGTCGCCCAGGCAGAAGTTGCCTTCGATGCTCAGGGCAGAATGACCAGTGCTCCTCTCCGTAAACAGGAAACCTATCGCTCGCTCGACACGCAGCACGACCAGGTTTGCGTTGCTCACCTCAACCCGCCTGGGCAAGTGGGCATCGATCGCGTCTCAGTTCAATTTGAAGTGAATGAACAGCGGGTATTGGTCGCAACGGTGGAAGACTTGCTGACGGGTGAGGTGTTGGTCAATAAGGGAGCGATCGCCAAACTGCAATAGCTGAATAACAGCCCCTAAAGTACTCATACCAAATCCGTCTGTGGAGTAGCGATATCGGTTGGGGCGAAGCATTCGGTCACAATTCCTGCCACTGAAGCACAGTTCTTTTGCCGAAAGCTTCGCCCGTACACCAAAGAGTTCTTCTTTACGAAATGGATTCCGTATCAGTCACAACTTTGCAGTGATTTGCAGCGATTCGCGGTAATTCTATAGTGCTCCTCAGTCATTGCGCAATGCTCCTGAATAGTTTTGCAGTGCTCCTGAATAGTTCCGCAGTGCTCCTCAGTCATTGCGCAATGCTCCTGAATAGTTCCGCAGTGCTTCTCAGCCATTGCGCAATGCTCCTCATTGATTCTGTAGCGCTTCTCAATAATTCCGCAGCGCTCCTCAAGAATTTTGAGGTGGAGCGCAATTGAATTGCGGTGAGCAGCAGTTGTCGATTGAGCGTTAATTGCCTCAAATCTACATATCTTCTGACTTTCTCAAAGTACCAAAGCTGACTTTTTCAGGCTGCCAAACCTGAGTTAGCTAAATAGAGTGTTCTTAGGTGAGTGCAACAGAGAAATGTTAGCTCATCTGTAGTTCATTCACCCGTTTTTTCTATTGAACGAGTGCCCTATGAAAGACAACAACTACTCGCCTCGTTTGCTCCAGCCCATCAGTACAGTCCTTCTGATTGCAGGCACTCTCCTGCTTCAAAACCTGAATGGAAGTGCCTCATCGCTAACAGAATTCACCTCACCAGTGGTGCAGCATTCTACACCGCAGCCTATTCCACTGCCACAACCTAATGCAGCACCTCAATCAATTTCGCAAAGAGTACAGCAAGAGTTATCACAGCAACTCAATATCGATCGCAGCGAGGTGCAAATTGTCAGAATTGAGCCAACTACGTGGGCAGATGATTGTCTTGGCATACCCGTTTCAGGGGAATTCTGCACTCAGGAAATAGTTCAGGGCTGGCACGTTACTGCATCAGCCAATGATCAAACTTGGGGATACCGCACAAACGCTGATGTCTCTCAGGTGAAGTTTGAATACTCCACAACAGAAATTAGCCATCTGCTGCAAACCGCTCTTGATCGAGTCCTTCACGATACTGCACGACAATCTAACATTCCAGTTGGGCAACTACGCGTTGCCCAAATCGAAGAACGGGAATGGGATGGCTGTATGGGCATCAATGAACCAGAAGAGGTTGGATGTGCTGCAATTGGAATTACGGGCTGGCGCATCGTTGTCACGGACGGCGGACAGCGGTGGGTTTATCACACTGATTTTGATGCAAGAATAATGGCTTTCAACGCGAGGGAAAGCCAGGTGAATCAGTACCATCTGCCATAGTGCTGTGTACCTGGAGCAGAAAACACCGCCTAACTCAGTTGTCCTGATTTGAAAGACCTGCCATGATCAGGAATTATGCTGAGATTTTTGCTTGCACTGCTGCTGCTGATTATGACCTGGACAGGAAGCCCTCTTCCTGCTCAAGCTCAGGCGATGGAAATCCCCTCTGCTGCTGAGATAGAAACGGTTGAAACGCTCCGCGATCAGGCGTTTACCGCAACTAATGAAGGAAAGTTTGCGATCGCAGAAGAGTCTTGGACGAAGCTGATCAAACAGCTACCCGATAACCCTGCTCTTTGGAGCAATCGAGGAAATTCCAGGGTCAGCCAAAACAAGCTAGAGGAAGCGATCGCCGACTACAACAAAGCGATTGAACTGGCACCGAATGCACCCGACCCGTATCTGAATCGCGGTACTGCCCTGGAAGGATTGGGTCGCTGGGAAGAAGCGATCGCCGACTACAATCGCGTTCTGGAACTGGAACCCCAAGACCCAGCTGCTTACAACAATCGCGGCAACGCCGAAGCCGGATTAGGGCAGTGGGAAGAGGCGATCGTCGACTACAGAACGGCGGCTGACATGGCTCCTCAGTATGCATTTGCGCGGGCGAATTATGCGATCGCCCTCTACCAGGTTGGCGAGACCGAAGAAGCAATCCGCACCATGCGAAACCTGGTCCGCAAATATCCCCGCTTTGCCGACATGCGGGCGGCTCTCACGGCAGCCCTCTGGGTCAACGGGCAGCAGGGCGAAGCCGAAAGCAACTGGGTCGCGACCATTGGGTTAGACTCGCGCTACAAAAACCTTGACTGGGTAGCTCATACGCGCCGCTGGTCGCCCGCCTTGGTAGATGCACTAGAGAAATTTTTGACACTGAGCTAAGTCTAAACAGGAATTAATCCCCGAATACCGAGCGTTTAGTTGTAGTGACGTTTCCTGCCTCATCAAACTGAACCTCGAAGCCGACCCAGGCTAAATCACACATGCCGTGGCATCCGCCATCGTTTCCATAGAACCAATATGGCTCTTGCCACTGGGTACTGCTAGATTCGGGTGAGCCAGGCAAAACGGCTGCAACTTCTGCTTTGCTCATTCCGGGTGTGATTTGCTTAAACTTCTGCTCCGAAAAGCCCTGCGGTAGTCGAGTGTCAATCAGTGGATAGAGCGGAAAATAACTCTCTGTGCGAGACCACAATAAAGCCAACAGCAGCAAAAAACACGTTCCAAAAACGGTTAGGACTTTCACAACTTCCTCCTTTTCACACCACTTAAAAACCAATTACTTCTTGAATCAGCGATCGCCCTATTAAGTAGTCGCGCTAATTCAGCAATTTTTTGGAATTAGTTGTTGCAATTGGTTTTGCAGAAAAGCTTGGTGAAACCGAAAACGGCGTTCTAGAGCAACGGTCAGTAGGGCGAGGCTGAAAGCAATTCGTTGCGGCTGTTGGATTAGATTCACGTTATAAGCATCTAGATTAGGTTGCTGCCCATAACCCTTTGCTGATTGCTTGCCCTAGTTGAGCTGCTGGAGAAGTTTTTGACGCTAAGTTACTCCTTTTTCACTGAAAGATCAGGGAGTACCCCTGCGAAGCGGAGATACGTCCCTGATCTTTTAGAACCTAATCTTCAATTAGAAAGGGAGTAAGCTTTAGCAGAGCTAATCCATGTACACTACACGCTCAGTTTTGATAACTTCTCCTGCTTCATTGAAGTAAATTCCAAAGCCAATCCACGCCAGATCACACCAGCCATTACATCTACCATCGCACCCGTAATTCCAGTACGAGTTTTGCCAGTAGGAGCTTCCTGCTTCGGGTGAACCGGGCAAAATGGCTGCAACCTCTGTTCTGGTCATGCCCTGCGTGATCTGCTCGAATTTTTGTTGTGAAAAGCCTTCTGGCAGTGTTGTATCAATAAATGGATAGAGTGGGAAATAGCTCTCCGTGCGGGCCCACAACAAAGCTAAGAGCATGATAAAACACGTCCCAAAAACAGTCAAAATTTTCACCGTTTTTCTCCTGTCGCACCGTTTGAAAATTAATCCTTCCAGGCAATTTTAGGGTTTGTACAGATGCGATTGACTGTCGCCCCTATTAACCCATCGTGCCAATTCAGCATTTTTGGGACTTGTTTCGGAGAAAGGTTGCAACGACTTTTAGTTGCACATCGCGTGACAGAGCTGACGGAAGTGATCGCCACGCTGCTCAAAATTTTCGTATTGGTCAAAGCTGGCGCAAGCAGGAGAGAGGAGAACGACTTCAGCGCTGTACTGTTTGGCGAGTTCTGCACTGCGTTTTACAGCACGATCCATTGTTTCAACCGTTTCATGCGACGAGTAACCAATTTGGTTGAGGCGTTGAGCAAAGGCGGGGGCAGCATTGCCAATTAGCAATACGGCAGCAGCTTTGGATTGAATTGTGGCAAGCCAAGCGTGATCGTCTCCGGCTTTTGCCTCACCACCCGCAATCAAGATCGCAGGACTTTTGACTGAAGTAAGCCCAACTTGGGCTGCGTCGTAGTTGGTGGCTTTGCTGTCATTGATAAAGTCGATGCCTTGCCAGGTGCAAATATGTTCGAGGCGATGGGCAACTCCAGGAAAATCACGAACAGCTTGGGCGATCGCTTCTTTCTCAATTCCCGCCAACTTCGCTGCCGTGATTGCCATCAGCAAATTTTGGCGATTGTGATCCCCGACCATTCGCAGTGCCGAGACTTCGACAATCGGTTCTCCTTGAGCGATCGCCCAGCCATTCTCGATGTAGGTGCCCTGCTCAGAATTGGTAACCAGATCAGCTTTGCCCGTTACGCTTGTCCAGTAGGCGTTTTGCCAGCGATCGCCTCCCGTTTTCCGCAGGTAGGGGTCGTCTCCATTTAACACCTGGTAGTGAGACTGGTTTAACAAATGCGCTTTGATGTTGAAGTAATTCTCTAAGGTATAGTGACGGCTCAGGTGATCGGGCGTGAAGGTTGTCCAAACGCCGATTCGGGGCGCAACTGAAGCGGAAGATTCGATTTGGTAGCTGCTGAGTTCGGCGATCACCCAGTCGGGGGGATTAGGAATTGGGGATTGAGGGTTGGGGGGAAGGGTGGTGAGGGCAAGGTCGCAGGCGGCATAGCCGATATTGCCACAGGCAGGAGCGTTGAGTCCGGCAGATTGAAAGATGGCGGAGATTAGGGCAGTGGTAGTGGTTTTGCCGTTGGTGCCGGTGATGCCGACCCAGGGAATGGAGTGGAGCGATCGCCAAGCCAGTTCCATCTCGCCGATGGTTTCAATCCCGAGTTTTCTGGCTTCGACCAGATCGGGCAAGTCCCAGGGTACGCCTGGGCTGACGACAATTTGCTGCATCTCGGTCGGGTTGGGTTGAAGGGAGTCTCCCAGTCTGACCGTAATTCCTTCTGCCTCCAGGTCTTGCTGCGTCTGGCGTAATGCCTCAGAAGTTTTAGAATCGCTGACTGTGACTTGCCAACCTTGACGTTTTGCTAGCTTTGCAGCAGCGATTCCCGACTTTCCGATTCCGATGACGTAGACGTGAGGCATAACAAGGAGCGACCCTAATTTGGCATCCCCCATGTTACCGTTTGAGGGACACCGGATGAATAAATTGACAGCGAAACGATGCGTAGCCTCTACGATACAGATTTCTACGCTTGGACTCAGAAACAAGCTGAGCTATTGCAAATGCAGCAATGGAGCAGTTTGGATTTGCCCAATCTGATTGAGGAGATCGAATCGTTGGGCAAGCAGCAGCGTCGGGAACTTCGCAATCGTCTGAGTGTTTTGATCGGGCACTTGTTGAAATGGCAATATCAACCAGAACAGCGTAGCCGAAGCTGGTTGGCGACAATTCGAGTTCAGCGGCGTGAAGTTTTGCAGCTATTGCAAGAGAACCCTAGCCTCAAACCCTACTTGCAAGAGGCTTTACAACAAGCTTTTGAGACTGGCAAGGATCTAGCAGTCAGCGAAACGAATTTACCCTACAAAACTTTTCCTTCAGAGTGCGACTATTCGCTGGAACAGATTTTGAGCGATCGCTTCTACCCCGGTGAGTCCAGTTTTTTGGCAGAAGAGGAGTTTTAGGGCGATCGCTCCTAACTCCCTCAGATGAAGCACACCCTGTAGGGTATAGCATTCGGGCAAAAGCTGCGTTTGAGACGATGAGATAGCTGCCGAATGCTATGCCCCTACCCGATGAAATGCACTGGTTTGAGGATGTTCTGCTAACCTTTCACGATTGCTCCAAAGTCCGCTAAAACTCGCGCATGGTTACGCAGAAGTCCCAGTAGATTCAGTCGATTACGCTTGATGTCGGGATTAGAATCCATCACCAGAACGCTCTGCGGACCATCAAAGAAGTTGCTGACAATAGGAGCAATTTGCTTCAGCCCATTGACCAGCTTCTGATAATCATGCTCTGCTTGAGCAGCCTTAGTTTGTGGCACAAGCTGCACCAGTGCATCGTAAAATGCTTGCTCTGAGGGCTGCTGGAACAGTTTCGGCTGAACGACCACTTCAGGATTAAGCTGAATGGTGTCTAAGTTGCCCTGTTGCGCCAGTCGAGAGGCTCGGTTGACCGTTTCGTAGATTGTATCCAGATCCTTGTTTTGGCGAATGGTTTGAAGGAATTGGGCGCGATCGCGCACATCTAGCAAATCCTTCAATGCCCGTTCCGTGTATTCGGGGTCGTTCTCACCGAGAACTGCATTTACCAGGTCATAGTCGATCTGGTCTTCCTGCAACAGACTCCGAATCCTCTGTAGAAAGAAGTCTTGAAGTTGAGTGAGCAATTCGGCTGGGCTAGAGCAATGTGCCGCAAAATCTGCAACGACCTGCTCTAGTAAAAGATCCAGGTTTAAGGGCAGTTTGGCTGACCAAGTGATGTTGATAATCGCATTAGCGGCTCGTCGCAGCGCAAACGGGTCGGATGAGCCAGAGGGCAGCATTCCCAGGCTGAAAATGCCGACTAGTGTGTCCAAGCGATCGGCAATACCAACTACTTGACCTGGTAGCGTTTGAGGAAGCTGGTCTCCGGCTCCACGTGGTAGGTAGTGCTCAAAAATAGCAGTGGCGATCGCCTCCGGTTCTCCACTCGTCAGCGCATATTTTTGTCCCATAATTCCCTGAAGTTCAGGGAATTCGCCGACCATTTGTGTCACCAGGTCGGCTTTACAAAGCAGTGCTGCTCGTTGAATCAATTCCTGCTGTGCGTCATTGACCTGAAGCTGACCGGCAACCCGATTGGCAATTTTGCTGAAGCGATCGACCTTATCGCGCACCGATCCCAAGTCTTCCTGGAAGGTGACTTTCTCTAATCGCGGCAGATAATCCTCTAGGGGAATGGTGCGGTCTGCATCGAAAAAGAACTTACCATCAGAAAGTCGAGCGCGAATTACTCGTTCGTTTCCAGCAGCGATCAAATCTGACTTTGCTGGCTCGCCATTCGAGATGGTGATGAAATAGGGTAAAAGTTCCGTGGAATCTTCCTGCTTGAGAACAGGAAAATAGCGCTGGTGGCTTTCCATCTCAGTGATGATCACTTCGGCAGGCAATTCCAGGAAGTCAGGATCAAACTTGCCGACGACGGCAGTGGGCCATTCCACTAAGTTGGTGACTTCTTGCAACAGGTTGGGCGAAACTGATGCAGAACCGCCTAATTCTTTTGCTGCTACCTGCACCTGACTCTGAATTTTAGTTTTGCGCTGTTCTGGGTCGGCTTCGACAAAGCCAGAACGCAAATTGGCAAGATAGTCTGACGCAGCAGAAATGTTGATTGGCTGTGGATGGAGAACGCGGTGAACCTGGGAAGTGCGATCGCTCGTACAGCTTTCCGAACCGTTTACCAGCGTGATTGGTAAAACTGTGTCGTCTAGCAGCGTCACTAGCCAGCGAATCGGGCGAGGAAACCTCAGATCTCCGTCGCCCCAGCGCATGAACCGTCGTCCTTCCAGGCTAAAGATCCAGTTAGGAATTAGTTCTGTGAGAATTTCGGCAGTGGGACGACCGGGAATTTTTTGCTGGACGAAGACAAACTCGCCTTTATCAGTCGCACGAACCTGCAAATCGCTCAATTCGACATTACGCGAACGAGCAAAGCCTTCTGCCGCTTTGGTGGGTTGTCCATTTTTGAAAGCCGCTTGAGCAGGTGGCCCTTTTACCTCTTCTTCGCGGTCGGGTTGCTGAGCAGGCAACCCTTTAATCAGCACTGCCAAACGTCGTGGCGTGCCGTATAGCTCGATCGCTTCTGAGGTCAAGAAACGTTCGGACAGGCTAGCCGGAATGCGCGATCGCCACTGTGCCAGCGCTTCGTCCACAAAGCTCGCTGGCAATTCTTCAGCCCCAACTTCCAACAAAAACGTCGCCATATTTGCAATGATTCAGCAATTCACACTAGCCAGTTCCAACAGTTTAACGTGCAGTGTCTCATGCAATAAACTCTTGCATGAGACAGTAGCCCCGTAGGTTGGGTGAAGCAAAGCGGAACCCAACAGGATTTATGCAAACGTTAGGTTTTACGGTGTTCTACCCAACTGACATCTACTGACGCATTCCTTACTCAAACAATTAGGTGCTTGCACCCAGGCTGGCAGAATCTCGGATATGTTCTAAGGTCAAAACTCCAACGGCTGAGCCATTATCCAAAACAGTTAGCTTTTGTGCCCCGGTTCTCAAAATTAGAGAAAGTGCATGGCGCAAGCTTTCATCACGGGCGATCGTGGGTTCACCATTTTGACTGAATCCTTCTGGCGCATTCACCATCGCCGTTTCGACGCGCAGCAAGCTTAGCTGACGCACCATATCATCAGCTCCCATTAGGTTATACACAAAGTCGTTGACGGGCTTGGTGAGAATGTTGAACGGCGTATCGTACTGAATGATGTGCCCTGCTTGCATGATCAGAATTTTGTCAGCCAGCCTCAACGCTTCTTCCACGTCATGGGAGACAAACAGAATGGTCTTCTTGAGCTGCCGCTGAAGCCGCAAAATTTCGTCCTGAAGACTGGCGCGAGTAATCGCATCGATCGCCCCAAAGGGTTCATCCATCAGCATTACATTCGGGTCGCCAGCTAGCGCTCTGGCTAGTCCAACTCGTTGCTGCTGTCCCCCTGAAAGTTGGGCAGGATAGCGATCGCGATATTCCTGGGGAGGCAACTCAATCAACGTCAATAGCTCGTCAATTCGCAGTTGAGTTTTTGATCTCGACCAGCCCAGTAGCTTTGGCACCACCGCAATATTTTGCGCCACCGTCATGTGCGGAAACAATCCCGACTGCTGAATTACATAGCCAATCTGCTGACGCAGCTTTGTCACCTTTAGCTGCCGCACATCTGCATCATCCAGGTAAATTCTGCCTGACGTTGGCTCGTACAGCCGATTTACCATCTTCAACAGTGTTGTCTTGCCACAGCCTGACGGCCCGAGAATCACAACCAGCTTGCCTGACTCAATTTCGCAGTCACAATGATCTACAGCGGGTCGAGCCGCACCCGGAAATCGCAGGGTTACTTGATCAAAACGAATAGCGCTCACAGGCATCTCCCGCTTAAAGGGCGTGGGGTTCAGGGGCTAGGGAAAGAAGGCGTTTTCGCATTCTTCATCCTTCAATTAACCCTTCTTGAGTTAAGAACTCTTTGGCAACTTCCGCAGGTTCGCGCTGGTTGCCGCTGACTTCATAGTTGAGTTGCTGCATTACCTCATCCGTTAGTAAGGGGGCAAGCGCATTCAGCGCATCGGCGATGCCAGGATTTGCGTCTAGAGCTTCCTGACGAACGACGGGTGCAACTTGATAGGGCGGAAATAGCTGTTTGTCATCTTCGAGCAACACCAGGTCAAAAGCGGCAATTTCGCCATCAGTGCCGAATGCAACTGCGACATCGGCTTCGCCATCCACCAAAGCTTGATATCTCAGTCCTGGATCGACAGCCTTGTATTCAGCAAGCTCAAAATCACCGTATGCTTCCTTGATTCCTGGCAAACCGTCTTCGCGCGCCTCAAATTCTGGTGGTCCAATCATGACCAGTTCGCCTGCCTTAGCTGCCATGTCAGAAATTGTCTTGACCCCTAAAGAGTCGGAGGCTTCCTGGGTCATAGCGAGTGCCTGAGTGTTATTCATGGGGGAAGGCTCTAGCCAGACCAGGTCGAACTGTTCTTTGTAGCCCTCGGAAACGGACTGATAAACGGCTTCCTGGTCGCTGTTGACGGGCAATTTTAGGACTGTTAATAAACCTGTGCCTGTGTATTCTGGGTAGAGGTCAATCTGATTGCTCTCAAGGGCGGCTTGGGCGACGGGTGTTCCCCCTAGATTTAACTTACGTTCGACTTGAAGTCCAGCATTTTCTAGCACCAGAGCATACATTTCACCGATGATGAACTGCTCGGTAAAGTCCTTGGAACCCACTCTAATCGTTGCGGCATCGCCACCTTCTGCATCACCCCCTCCTCTACCTGTACAGGAGACGATGACGAATGCTGTGAACAGTGCCAGCAGGGGAAGTACCAGCAGACGACGAGTGAATTTCATAGCAGATCCCTCACCGAGGTAGGGCGATAGACAGTTAACCGCAACATAATCTCACCCCGACATCATACCGAACTCCACCTAAAGTTAATAAGTCGTGAAAAGCACAATACATTTGTCACTTATTCAAATGTCTTTAGTACATACGTCTTAAGGTGAAAATTGAGAATTTTTGGAAACAAAATTCAATATCTCGTTAGGATTGAATTACAAAAGTAAACATTTGCGATCGCCATGAATACCTCCTCCTCTCTAATCTTGCGGCGACTGGCTACAATTCTTGCGGTTATTACCCTCACCCTAACGCTGCTGGCTGCTGTAACTGGCGTACTTTTAGCGTTTTACTACACTCCCACTGCGGGCGGCGCTTACAACTCTTTGGATGCGATCGCCACCGAGATTCCCAATGGCACTCTAATTCGCAGCCTGCACGACATCGGCGGCAATGGGCTAATTGGGGTAGCGCTGATTGAGTTGATTGTGCTGTTTTTGGGTCGGCGATCGCAGCCGAGCTGGTTCACTGCCTGGGTCAGCGGTATTGTACTGATTCTCACAGGAATTGGTCTGGGCTGGACGGCGATGATTCTAGACTGGTCGCAGGTTGGCTACTGGCGCTTTCAAATCGAGCTAGGCGCAATTGAGGCAATTCCCCGCATTGGCGGTCGGCTTAGAGATGTGTTGACGGGCGGCGGTGCGGTGAACACGACGACGGTACAGCACCTTTACACATTGCATAGCTACATTTTGGCGATCGCTGCCGTTATCCTGGCGATCGTTCATCTGGTCTCGCTGCTGTATGCTTCTAAACCTCGTCAACCCCTGGAAGAATCGTCTGATTCAGATTCTCTAGAAAATCTAGAAGTTTTGGGCAACGAATAATTGACGCCAAATGACAACGCTAGATGGCAAAGTGAATACACACGGTTGATTTGCAGCCAATATACTTGAACGATACTCAATAGGATTGGTTGGAAACCTTCAGATTTACGTTGCTCTACTAGGCTCCAATGCACCCCAAGTCGCTGAAGGTTACATTCGCTCTGGAGGCGGAAACAGTCGAAGAGGCAGTCGTTGTCCTCGGTGAGCGTTTCCTGCGTTCGACCAAGACGGGATGCCGGATTGTCAAGCAGGCAACCCACTTTAGCTTGGCTGAACTTTGCAAATCGCTGATCGGAGATTGGAAAAACGCCAAAATTGCCTACACCAAGGGTGAAGTGACGCTGGTTTTTAGTGGCGGTGAGCTAGACACCGAAGCAGATTTGCTGGTCTATTCTCCTGAGCAGGGCGATCGCTTCCTCTATTCCAAGCGCATTGCTTCATCTACTGCGACCTTAGAGCAAACTGTTGAACCGCAGATTATTAATACCCTCAGCCAGCATTTGCAAACGGTAAGCGCTGCCCTGGCTGAACTGGCGGCAAATCAGCGCTCCGTAGAAAGCAGGATGCAAGACCTGTCTGAACAGGTTGCCAACAATCAATCTGCTGCGGATGTTTCTGCTGAGGCTGCTCCTGCTGTAGGTATTAGTGAAATTCGGGAAGCGATCGCCCAAGCGCTCAAGGCTCAGACCAGGCAGCCTAAACCATTGGATGCGGGTGAGATTCAGAAGGCGATCGCCCAAGCGTTTCAAGCTCAGACTGACCAGCTAAAACCCGTAAATATTGGCGAGATTCAGGAAGCGATCGCTCAGGTACTCAAAACTCAGACTAATCAGTTTAACCCTGTCGGGGTTGGTGAGATTCAGGAAGTGATCGCCCAAGCGCTTCAAGCTCAGACTGACCAGCTAAAACCCGTAAATATCGGCGAGATTCGGGAGGCGATCGCACAGTCCCTCAAAATCCACGCTGCTCTGTCTAAACAGCAGCTTGAAGAGGCGATCGCTCAATCGCTCAAAGCCCAAACCGATCAGTTTAAGCAGCAGCTTCAGGTGGCTCTAGACGCGCAGGCAGCCTATTTTGTCAAAATTCTCTCTAGCCAACTAAGCTCAACGGCTCTGCACTTTAGCGAGCGGGTAGACAGCTTGCAAAACCAATTAACTGAATTGGCGGCTCAAGTTGCGGAATTAAGGACATCGGGGCAGGCTGAACTCCCTCCTCCGCCCCAGACCAAAGCCGAATGGCTAAAGCGCTTTAAGGAAACTTGGGGAACGGTGGGTGACTACGAGCAATATAGCTCTAGCCATCGTGAAGCCAATGCAGAAACGCCGCTCTACTATATCCCTGACTGGATTGCACTATGTGAACTAGATTGGGCCTGTCAGCTCAACCCAACCTTGGCTCGTCTGCAAACTTTGATCTACGGTGAAAACGGTATCGGTTATGAAGTGGCAGATATTTTGCAGCAGTTTGGCTGTCACGTCGATCCTCAAACGGGTGAACGTTATTACATCTACCATCAAGGCGGTTTTAATGCTTCCGAAGCGCTGTGGCAGTTTGTCAACAACCCGCAGTACTCCTGGTTGCCAGAATTAAAACGGCTGTGGCAAGGATTGGGCGATCGCCAACACGAAATTTTCAGGCTGTTTGGTTGGGAGCAAGAGGCGATCGCAGC
This sequence comes from Oculatella sp. FACHB-28, assembly GCF_014696015.1. Lineage (NCBI taxonomy): Bacteria > Bacillati > Cyanobacteriota > Cyanophyceae > Oculatellales > Oculatellaceae > Oculatella > Oculatella sp. FACHB-28. Next base: position 124,308 of record NZ_JACJPJ010000101.1, read on the forward strand.
CCTGGAGAGTATTAGCGATCGCACCTACCAGGAGCAGCAGGCTTACGACCCTTGGACTTCCCAGAAGAAAACTAGGGATACGCTAAGCGACTACCTAACCCTGCTGAATCTCGGCCCATTTACACCCATTACCTTTGAGTCAATCAAGAGAGCTTACAAACAGGCAATGAAAGTTGCCCATCCGGACGCTGGCGGCAGCAAAGAGCAAGCCCAGCGGGTAAACGAGGCCTACGCCGCTATCCTGGCTCACTATTTCCCAGAAGCAACCTGATTCCGGGCTCTCTCGTTTTTGACTTCGAGCTTATTTACTCGCTTTACTAGTTCCATTAGATACAGTAGGTGTAGGGCTAGAATCTGCTGAAGACAAAGCTTTGTCTAGCACTGTACGGGCTTCCTCAGCCTGGGTACGAGCTTCACGGTAGCGCACATTGGCTTGAGCAAAGGTTTTGAGAACCTTAAAGCCTTCCTTGAGGCTCTCTAGCTCCGCTTCATCAACTGCCTCATCGGTAAATAAGGTGTCAATTTGGGCGCGCACCTTCATTGCCTCAGAGCGAGAGGTTTGCACCTTGAGTTTGAGAGTTGCGAGGTTACTAAGAACTTGCACTGCCTGAGTTACGGCATCTTCATCATCAGTCGTCACGGGTTTTTGCTCTTTAACTTCAATAAACTGTTGTGGACTAAATCCATCTGACAAATCAGTTGGCAGTTCACCCGACTCCATCAATTCCAGCAGTTGATCCATCGCTTTATCACGAGCTTTAGATGAATCTTTACCAGGAACGGTCAAAATTACTTCAGGACTCTGGGCTAACGTGTATTGAACCATAATTTTGAGATAGTACTTTTGTACTGATTCTAATCCCTGGCGCGTTGAAAAAGCAGCAAAATAGCGAACTTTTTTGTCCAGACCCTAACGGTTGCTTAATATAGCAGTTCTCAACTGCTTAAAGCGCAATTCCCAAATTTTTGTCGTTTGTCCGGGGTTTACGGACAAGACCGGTGAGCGAAATAAATTAAGCTTTGCCGCTTCCCATGAGATACAGCAATGCCATCCGAACGGCAACGCCACTTGTGACCTGTTGGGGAATCAGGCTGATTTTGGGGTCATCCATTAGCTCAGAGCTGATTTCTACGCCCCGGTTAGTCGGTCCGGGGTGTAGCACTTTGACGTTGGGTTTACAGAGTTTGAGGCGATCGCTGGTAACCCCAAACTGCTGATGATATTCCCGCAGGCTGGGCAACAGATGTTGGGTCATGCGCTCTTTTTGCAGCCGTAGGGTCATGACGAAATCTGCATCTTCCAAAGCGGGATCGAGATCCCAGTGGAGGAAGAGCTTGCCGGGGTAAGGATGAGGAATGAGGGATGGGGAATGAGACGTTGGGGGTTGGCGATCGCGGGATGCGGTGTACTGTTCAAATAACTTAGGCAGCAGGGTGGGTGGGCCAGCCAGGTGAACTTCAGCTCCGCTGGCAGTGAGGCTCCAGATGTTGGAACGAGCTACGCGGGAGTGCAAAATGTCGCCCACGATCGCCACTTTTTTCCCTTCCAGCAGCGAAAAACTGGGATAGTCCGGGTCGAGGGTAGAGCAGATGGTAAACAGGTCAAGCAGCGCTTGGGAAGGATGTTCGTGCTGACCGTCTCCGGCATTGAGAACGCCGACGTTGGAGTTGAGCCGATCCATTTCGGTGGCGATCGCCTGGGGTACGCCTGCTTCGCGATGCCGGATCACCATCAGGTCAGTGCCCATTGCCAAATAGGTTTTGGCAGTGTCCAGGATCGTTTCCCCTTTCGTTAATGAAGAGCTACCAGGGGTAAAGTTGAGGGTATCGGCTGAAAGCCTTTTAGCAGCAAGTTCAAAGCTGCTGCGGGTGCGGGTTGAAGGCTCAAAAAATAGATTGGCTACGACCTGTCCTTGTAGAGTGGGTACTTTCTTGGTGCGGCGCGATAGCACCTCCCGAAAGCTAGCAGCAGTCCGCAAGACAGTGTCGTATTCCTCGGTGGTGAAGTCAGCCAGGGAGATAATGTGGCGACGAGTCCAGGTGGTGGTAGACATGAGGGGCACTTCGTCTGAAGTGGAGAGGGTCTGAAGTAGGGAAGTCACAGCAGAAAAGCTCATCGAAAGGACTGCTGGGCTGCCAAATGTTATGGTGCCTCAAATAACGGTCTTCGGTACAGATTCTCAAAAATCCGCATACTTGCTGTTAAGAGTTTCTAAAACCCAAAGAACCTTCACACTTCCCAAGGAAAGTATGAAGGTTCTTGGTTCTTATTTCCTCGTTACAAGGCTCCGCCTTGTAATGCCAGGTCAGAGGTTCTGCCTCTTTTGGCTGTCACGGGGCAGAGCCTCGGTGTGGGCATTCCCAGGCGGAGCCTGGGAACAAGGTTAACGAGGTTACTTGTAGGGTTACAGAACTCCGACTGGGTTCTGAACTGCTTGGTGCTGAGGTTGAATTTGGATTTGACCGTCATCGTCGATGTCGGCGATCGCCACATCTCCATCTCCAATCCGTCCTGCCAACATCGCTTCTGCCAGATTGTCTTCAAGCAATCGGGCGATCGCTCGCCGCAGTGGACGTGCCCCATATGCAGGGCTGTAGCCTTCAGCCACTAAGCGCTCCTTAAGAGCTTCTGTCACTTCTAGAGCGATTCCCTGTTCGCCCAGACGAGTCGAAACTTCGCGCAGCATGATGTCTGAAATCTGCTTCACTTCCTCGCGGTTAAGCTGACGGAAGACGATGATTTCATCCAAGCGGTTGAGCAATTCAGGGCGGAAGTATTGCTTTAGCTCTTCGTTGACGAGCGATCGCACCCGGTTGTACTGAGATGCAGCCGCTGTATCGCCAGAGAACTCAAAGCCCAGACCACCACCGCCTTTCTCGATCACTCTAGAGCCAATGTTGGAAGTCATGATCAGCAGCGTATTCTTGAAGCTGACTGTGCGACCTTTAGCATCGGTCAGGCGACCATCTTCTAACAGTTGCAGCAGCATGTTGAAGACATCGGGGTGCGCCTTCTCAATTTCGTCAAGCAGAATGACGGTGTAAGGCTTGCGACGCACTGCTTCGGTCAACTGTCCGCCTTCGTCATAGCCAACGTAGCCAGGAGGCGAACCAATCAGCTTGGAGACGGTGTGTGACTCCATGTACTCCGACATATCCAGGCGAATCATTGCCTCTTCAGAGCCAAATACGCTGGCTGCTAGAGCTTTAGCCAATTCAGTTTTACCAACGCCGGTCGGCCCGGAGAAGATTAAGCTGGCAATTGGACGGTCGGGGCTGCTTAGCCTGACGCGCGATCGCCGCACCGCACGAGCTACTGCCGTCACGGCTTCCTCTTGACCCACGACTCGCTCATGCAAAGTTGCTTCTAAATGCATCAGCGAAGCAGATTCCGACTCAGTCAGTTTACTCACTGGAATGCTTGTCCAGGAAGCTACGATCTGAGCAATATCCTCTTCAGTGACAGAAGGCTTCTGTTGAACAACTGAGCCTTGCTGCTCTGCATCCCGAAGCTGCTTGATTTGAGCCTCAAGTGCCATCTCGCGATCGCGCAGTTTTCCAGCCTGGTCAAAGTCCTGATCTGTGACGGCGATCTTTTTCTCCTCAGTCACCTGACTCAATTCCCGCTTCAGATCCCGAATCGGAGACTGACGTGAATGTCTCAGGTGAATCATCGAACCCGCTTCGTCGATCAGGTCGATCGCCTTATCAGGTAAGAAGCGATCGGAGATGTAGCGGTCAGCTAGCTTAGCTGCTGCTTCCAGGGCTTCATCTGTGATCGTCAAACGGTGGTGTTGCTCATACTGTGGACGCAATCCTCGCAGAATGGCGATCGCCTCATCGACACTCGGCTCACCCACCATCACAGGCTGAAAGCGTCGCTCTAGCGCTGCATCTCGCTCAATGTGCTTGCGGTATTCGTCTAATGTGGTCGCACCGATACACTGCATCTCGCCCCTTGCCAGAGCAGGTTTGAGCATATTAGCAGCATCCATGCCGCCTTCATTGGAGCCCGCGCCCACTAGAGTATGAATCTCGTCAATCACGAGAATCACATCATCGGACTCGCGTACTTCGCTGATGATTTGCGTCATCCGCTCCTCAAAGTCACCGCGAAAACGAGTTCCGGCTAATAGCGAACCCATATCCAGGCTGATCACCTGCTTGTCGTACAGCGTTGGGGGAACGTTCTGATCCGCGATGCGCTGGGCAAGTCCTTCGGCGAGCGCCGTCTTGCCCACGCCCGGTTCACCTACCAGCACCGGATTATTCTTTGTGCGGCGACCCAAAATCTGGATCACCCGCTCCAGTTCACGCTCACGACCGACCATCGGGTCAAGCTTGCCCTCAACCGCCATTTGCGTCAGGTTTGTACCAAACTCTTCCAGCGCTCCTGACTTGCGGTTAGAGTGGTTAGCTGCCGAACGACCTTGAACTCCGGCTGCGACGGGCGAAACTTCACTCAGCACCCGAATAATTTGAGTACGAATCTTGTCCAGGTCAAGCCCCAGATTTTGCAGCACTTTAGCGGCCACATTGTCTTTGTCCTGCACTAGACTCAACAGCATGTGGGCTGGCCCAACCGAGGGGTTACCCATCTGTCGCGCTTGCTGCACGGCTCCTTCCAAAATCTGCTTGGTCTTAGGCGTAAATGGCAACTCTGCTGGAATAAAGCCAGAACCACGACCAATCAGTTTCTCGACTTCAGTATGAGCATCTTCATAGGTAACGCCCATTTCAATTAAAACGGTTGCGCCTGCGCTGGTCGCTTCTTTAATCACGCCCAGCAAAATTTGCTCTGTGCCGACAAAGTTGTGTCCCATGCGTCGCGCTTCTTCCTGGGACAACATGATGACGGCGATCGCCTTGTCATTGAAATATTCAAACATTTGCGTAAAGCCTCACTAAAAATAATTGCACTAGCCACAAACACGCTGAGTCAGTCGAGCCAGATAGCGGTCTTGGTCATAGCTAGAAACCCGCTCAGCGTAGTTAACCTGCTGACCCATCAGCAACTCAGCCAGTGCATGAAACTTGGGGAACCAGTTACGGGAATGAATCGGTTTAGACGGTTCCAAAAAATAAGCTTGAGTCTTGAGAAGGGCTGCAACCACACAACCCGCAATGAATCGGTAAATAGAACATCGCAGCCACCTCACTCTATAAACATTTGTGTAGCTCATGTCTACTAATGTATCGCTGCAAGCAGGTTTTGCCGGGATGGAAAACCGAAGTAAAACAGGTGTAGATTCAGTACTATGAGGTTTTTTGCAGAGGCAAAAACTCAACCTGCAAACCGTCCTTTGGACGTGGAGTAGGAATTGTAGCCATGTCTAGGTCTTGATCGGGCAACAATTTCCAGCTATAGTGCCGCGCTAAGTGAACTGCAAATAGCTTCATCTCCAGTCGCGCAAATTCTTTGCCGATGCACTCTCGAATGCCGCCACCAAAAGGCACGTAGCCATATTTCTGTTCTTCCAGAGAAGCAGTGCGCTCTGGGTTGAAGCGCTCTGGGTCAAATCGATCAGGGTCAGGATAAGCTGCTTCGTCCTTGTGGGTTGGGCCAATTTGATACAGCACATTCCACCCACTGGGAATGCAGAAGCCATTATATTCACAGGTTTGCAGCACTTCCCGAAAACCACCGCCTACAGGAGAAATCAGGCGCAAAACCTCTTTGAGGACTTGTTCCAGATAGCTCATTTGCTTTAACTGCTCCAGCGTGATCGGTGCATCCCAGGGAAACTGCTGCTGTTCTTGCCGCACTCGCTCAAAGATTTGAGGATGCTGTGCCATCAGCAGGCAAAAGGAGGCGATCGCCGAAGTCAAAGTCTCGTGTCCGGCAAACAGCAGCAGCAAGATCTGGTCTTTCAGTTCTTCCAAAGTGAGGCGATCGCCCCCTTCATCTCGCGCCTGAATCAGCAGTCCCAACGCATCATCACCCGGATCGGGGGACTGCTGGCGATCGCGAATGATCGACTCTAGCTCCTGTAGCATCTGATCTCTTGCCCGCAGCGCCCGCCCAAATCGCGTCCAGGGAAAGTTTAGCGGCAGCGAAAACAGCCCCTCACACCACACCTCAAACAAATGACCCAATCGAGTTTCAGAACCTGCATCGAAGCCAACTAGCAGCTTACAGGCAATATCAAATGTGTAGCTTCGCAGTTCTGGATACCAGGTCAGCGATCGCTGCTCTTCCCAGCTTCTCAAGTAGCGTTGAGTGATGTCTTCCATCGCCGCAATGTATCCCGACAGCGCTCTGGGTAGAAAAGCTTGAGCCAAAAGTTTGCGCCGTGACTGATGGGTACCCCCCGTTTGTAGTGCTAGAGAAAGCGGACCTAAAAGCGCCTTCGTGCTCGGCGGCCAGGTCACAACAAAATACTGATTCTCATGAGTCAGAACAAACCGATTTGCCTCTGACCCACGCATAAAGATGGTCGGTTTTCCCAGCAGGCGAGTTTTGAAGACTGCCCCGTATTGCTGATGTCGCTTTTGAGCGAAGTTGCGATCGCCAAAAAAACTCAACGTTTCGCCCAATATAGGCAAACCATAGCGCCCCGGAGGCAAAGTGGTTGAACCCTTAGTCATTGTTATTCGTCATCATCAGCACTACAAGCAGGCATTTCTGCTTTCTTTAGCTTGACTGATGGATTAGACAAAAGCTACTGCCCCCTTACCTCTGCTGCAAAAATAAAAAACCTCTGGCGCGAAGCCAGAGGTTAAATCAGGGTGCATCTACCATTCCTCTATTCCAGTTGGTCCCCTGCGATCAGGAAAATTCCCAAAAGAATTTTTCGCCAAAGTTTTCAACCACCACTTCAACTCGGCTTTATCCAAATTTTGTTTGCTAAACCCACCTATTACAGTGTTGCGCTTATCTAACAAGCTCCGGCTTTATTTCAGTACCACTTAGGCATTTAATTTGCTTGAATAATTCTTTGGCAAGGTAGTAGATATACGGCTATTTAGCGATTTTTTAATTCATTGACTACATAGCAATTAAGCAAAAAAATAATTTCTCACTCGTACTTAAACTTATGTGTAGAGAAAGTCCGTGAACATACGGAGCGGCAAATTTTGACAGTTGAGCAAAGTCATTTAGCGGGACACCTTAAGAATCTCGGCAGAAAACTGCGTCTAAATCTCAGAAACTATCATCTGGATTAAATTCTTTATCCTGCTTAACCTTTGGAAACTTAAAGATAGCTAAATAAATAAACAATGCATTTGTTGCTATTCCTCTGCTTTCAACCGTTTCAGCAATTCCGCAATCAACCGGAAACCTGGGCTAAACATTTAGCCATAGTTGTTTATATTGCTTAAGTAAATTCAAAGCTGGTTAAGCTCTAAGTTTGACAGTTTGATTCTGCTCAAAACCGTTTAAAGAATAGAATTCCTTAACTTTTGAACGTGAGATCAGGCATTGAGCTGATAAATTTCGCTTTTTTGGAATTAATCGAAAAGTAGGTATTCACCCCGTCCCCCTACTAAGTCCTAGTTGCTAAAAAGATGCTGATGAACGACATCACTTCCACCTCGATTAAGGAGCTTAGCGTTATGGCTTTAGAGCCACATGCATTCATGAACAAAATGTCCACTCGGATTGGCTTCACCCCTGAAGACAGGGCGCTGCTTCAAGCTAATTCAGAGTGGGGTCTGAAAGTTGCACCCGAGATGGCTGACCATTTCTATGCCTACTTGGGTCGTGACCCAGAAATGGAGACCATTCTGAATGCGTCTGAAGGCAGAATTCATCGTTTGCGTGAAACTTTTGTGCAGTGGTTCCACGAAATGTTTACAGGGATGGATGAGTGGGGGAATGCTTATGCCGATCGCCGCTGGCGGATTGGCTTAGTTCACGTTCAAATCGGCATTGGACCTCAGCACGTTGTTCCGGCAATGGCAACCGTTGTTCAGGAATTCGGTAAGCGGCGCGTAGCAGACGGAATGTCTGATGCAGTGCAAGAATCCCTCGGTCGTATTTGCATGATTGACCTGGCATTTATCGAACAGGCTTACGTCGAAGTCTCCTCTGCTGCCGTTCTCAAAGAAACAGGCTGGACTGAAGGGCTGTTTAAGCGACTCATTGCTACGGGTGCTCATGCAATGTAGTTTTGCCCGTTCCAAAACCGACTTCCCTAGCTAATTTCACCTGTTTGAATCTGACCACCTACCAAAGAATTGAAAAGGATTTCATCATGGCTATCAGTACTGAAAAACTCAGCGGCATTCTGCAAAATTTTGTCACTTCTACCAATGACGTTCAGGGCGCAGCAGTGGTTACACCGGATGGTTTGCCCCTAGCAACCAGCCTGCCCGGAGCAATGGACGAAGAACGCGTATCGGCAATGTCTGCTGCGATGTTGTCTCTGGGCGAACGCATTGGTAATGAGTTGGCTAGAGGCACGATTGATCGCATTTACGTAGAGGGCAACCAGGGCTATGGCGTTCTAACGAGTTGCGGTGAAGATGCAGTTTTCTTGGTGTTGGCAAATCAGTCTGCTAAGCAAGGTTTGCTGATGCTTGAAATCAAGCGCGCCCTGACAGAGCTAAAGCTGGTTCTGATGTAATGGTCTCTCGGTTCATTTTCCCGTTCACCCTTCTACCGAGTGAGGCTTAATGGAAATCATGCGCCTGGTAGTAACCGGACCTGTGGGGGCCGGAAAGTCTACCTTCATTCGTTCGGTCAGCGAGATCGAGGTTGTTGACACTGACCGTCGAGCTACGGACGAAACTTTAATGCTAAAGAAAAGGACAACCGTTGCCTTCGACTTTGGGCGATTACAGTTTGGGCCGGAAATGGCGCTGCATCTTTACGGAACACCAGGGCAGTCCCGCTTTGACTTCATGTGGGACATTCTAATCCGCAAGGCCCACGCCTACATCCTGCTGGTGGCGGCTCACCGACCTCACGAGTTTCGGTCAGCCCGCCGCATCCTGGGGTTCATGAAGCAGCGATCGCAAGTTCCTATGATCATTGGTCTTACCCACACAGACTGTCCAGGAGCATGGGATGCAGAAAATATTGCCATTGCTTTGGGATATTTAGATGCAAACAGATGCCCTCCCATCATCACGGTGAACCCTAACCAATCTGCCTCGGTTGCTGAAGCTGTGATTGCGCTGGTACAGCATTCGATGCAAGGTTGCTTGGTTTAGCCTTGCCAAATTTAGCAGTCATATCAGCAGGAGTAGGGTGGGTACGACCCACCCTCACCGACTGTTAAACGGTTAGGCATGAATAGATTGGTTCACGATTCTGACAATTTTTAGGGCTTATTGAGAGGTAAGCAGGCAGTATGGCAATTACCGGATACCTGGCAGAGTTTTCTCTTGCAGAAATGTTTCAATTTTTGGAGCAGGGATGTAAGACAGGTTTGTTAAACATTTGTGCCTTGACTGGTTCTGGTGTAGAAGGACAGAAAAATCACTACATCTGGTTTAACCAGGGGCGAATTGTGGCGGCGGCTAGCTCCCTCAATCAGCAAGGATTAGTGACGATGATTGGACAGCGGGGATGGTTAGGCGATCGCGCCGCCTCTCGGTTGTCCCAAACTTGCACAATTGGCACCCCAATGGGGCTTTGCCTCAAAGCTCAGGGGGCGTTGACGGCTGAACAGCTAAAGCTGCTGTTTTATTCTCAAGTCATGCGTCAGGTTTGCGCGTTGTTTGAGTTGGGGGACGGTTGGTTTCAGTTTGACCCCAAAGTTCCTTTGCCCGCAGCAGAGATGACTGGACTGAGCGCTCCTGCAACTGAGGTAACACTGGCAGGCTTGCGGGCACTGAAAGACTGGTCAGCATTAGCAGATAAACTACCTGACTCTACTTCAGCTTTGATCAGCATTATTGACGGCAAACCTCAACTGCGGCTAAATCAGGTGGAATGGCAGGTTTGGGAATTTACGAGTGGCTCTGTCTCGCTAAGTGCGATCGCCAGTCAGCTCCGGCTGCCGGTCGAGAAGATTCAGCAAGTTGCCTTCCGATTAGTTGTGTCTGCTCTGGCAGAAGAAATTCCGCTGATCGCAGAACCTATCTCGCTTACCCCGGAGACAGAACCTGCAGAACTCAGCGTCGCTCCCACAGAGGCATCTGCTGTGAGCCAATCCTTTCTACAAAACCTGGTCGGATTCCTCAGAGGCAAGGTTTAGCGCTGAAACTGACTGATTTCTAGCAAAATTAACTTCAGCACCCCAAAGAGTACCCAAGAAGGTAATGCGGAAGACTGAAGAATAGGTATTACTTAATTCATGCTGACAGTGAGTAAGTTACACTCCTTACTTCTTAAGCTGAAGAAAATCTGTAGTGCCCTATAAACTTGTCTACTGATCCGTGTTAAGCATTTATCACCCCTGGATAAGCCCATGAGAGGAGAAACAATGATGGGATTGCTGTTAGCCATTTTGGAATTTCTGGAGTTCTTAGCTTCGCCAGTTGGTTTAACAGTCAGCCTTTGGATCAGTTTTTACTTTGTGCTCGTGCAAGTTTTAAGTTTTAATGTCCTGCTGGCTGTATTGGTGCCCGCAATTCCGATGATTGATTTGTATTTTTTATTGAAGCGATTAGAGTATTAATGAGTGTTGCTAAACATCACGTCGTCTTAAGTGATAAATAGAATTCCAAGCAAAATTAGTAAAACATATACTAGCTGACTAAATATTGCTTTCGGAATTTTTTTGCTAATTATTTCACCTGCCCAAGCACCTACCAAAATAGCCGGAAGAGAGTAAGCATAAAGTTGCAAAACTTGCGATGTCCATAGTCCTGCTAATCCATGACTTGCAACAATAACCCAGTTCGTTAACAGGAAGTAGCCTTGCAGATTGATTCGAAAATAATCGGGTTCCCATCTTTGCAAGGTTCCGTAAATGACGATGATTGCTCCACTCGTGTTGTATGCACTGCCAAATGCTCCTGCAATAAAGCCAAAAATAACTGCTAATGCTGGATGGCGTGTCTGAGGTAGAGATAATCCCAGTAGTTGGTAGAGCCCATAGAGAATTAACAGAATTCCTAATAGCGATTTAGCCAAGTCCTCTGAAGCAAAACGTAGCAGGACTAAGCCAAACGGAATGCCGAGAAATGTCGAAAGAATGAGCTGCCACAGTCGGCGTAAATCTAATGTGCGCCATTCATTGATCAGAAGAACTAGCGAGATAGTTGAACCCATCAGAGCGACGAGCGGTGTTGCAGTTTTTAGTCCAACCAGAAGAATCAGAAAAGGCATTGCAATCAGCGCATCGCCAAAACCAATTGCAGACCGAGTAAATGTTGCAAGAAAGAGGATGCTAGCAATAGTTAAGAGTGAGAGCATTTTAGTAAAAATGCTCTCACTTTGCTAATAAATCACAAACTGCTTGAGCCGTTGCGGGAGCAAGCAACACGCCATTGCGATAGTGCCCTGTCGCAAGTAGAACGTTAGTGTATTCTGGTAGCGGTTCGATGATTGGTGCAGGACGACCGTATGGACGAGGACGTAACCCCGACCAGGTTTTGAGAATTTTGGCTTGAGCTAAAGCCGGACAGAGGGCGATCGCCCCCTCTAACACCACATCCAGTTGGGCAGAATCAGCACTAACTTCCCCCGCATTATTAGGAAATTCAACCGTTGCGCCAACCCAATACTGTTCGTTGCCGAGCGGCACGAGGTGAATGTCATCGCCTGTAATCACGGGTTGAAAGTTGCGATCGCCCAGCGGATTCTCTAGCTGCAACTGTAAAGCCTGTCCTAAAACGGGTCGAATATCAACGGGTTGAATCCCAGCTTGGGTAAGCAGCGTTGAGCCTAACCCAGCCGCAATCACAACCCAGTCGGCGGAGAAATTTCCTGCTGTTGTCTGAACCTGTTGACAAGTTTGTGAGTCATCTGCCGTAGATTTCAATCCCAGCACTTGAGCGTCAAAGTGAAAGGTAACGCCCTTCGTCTGTGCCGCCTTGACCAAGGCTAACGTTAGTGCAGTGGGATCAACCTGCCGATCCTGGGGAGAATAAATCGCTGCTAGTACTTTCTCTGGATTAATTTGGGGACAGCGACGGAGTTCTTCTCTATCCCAAATTTCTAGTTGCCAACCTTGCGTTTGGCGGGTTTCAGCTAATTGCTGCCACCGGGGCAAGGCTTCGACATCAAAGCAGAGCATCAAAATGCCCTGCCGATTGTAAGGAATAGGTTGTTGGGCGATCGCCTCCAGTTCAGGAATCAGCGTCTCATAGCGCTGAATGCTGAACTGACGCATTCTCCAGGCATTTCCCTTAACTTTTTGGCTGATCGCACCCATGAGGACGCCCAATGCTGCACCTGTAGCGGCTTGAGCCGGGGGCTGACGATCTAACACGGTGATAGACAGATCGGGAATTTGGCTTAGCTCATAGGCGATCGCCGCCCCCACGACTCCACAGCCAACTACTACAACATGGGTCATTGAACTGTGTTAACAAAAGCCGATGGCACAAAGGCTACGGGCTGCTCAGACGCTGGAACAAGCTTCAGAAAAGTCTCAAAATCTGCCAGTGCCCCGTTGTAATTACTCAAAGCTTTGCGGTTATCTCGCGCTTTGGCTGCTTCGTCGATCGCGATCAGGTGTTCAAACACTTCCTGGGCTGCAGCACGAGCTTCTGGCTGCACTTTGGGATCTAAGCTACGGGCTAGATTACCCATTCTGAAACGCAACTCACCCAAGGGTCCGTGGATGAAGGTTTCAACATCTCGCCAGCGTTGAGCCTGAACCAGGGGTGGAATTTCCAAGAGGCGATCGCGCAACTCCTGCACGTCAGCAGAATATCGCTCAATCTGAGCAAGTTGAGCCTCGGTGTAGGTCGGCGCTGCTGTTGTTGCGGGACTGCTGCAACTGACGAGGAAAGCGGCAATGCCTGCCAAAACAAAAGCCAGAATAGATCGGTAACGTATCATAGCTTCCTAATTTTTAACATTAAACAACCAAGCCACCATTCTTTTGTAAGTCGATAGCTTGCTGCCTTTGTGAAGAAATATATCTCAAAATAATGAATAGTTTATAGCTCAGAAGTCAGAGGTTAGCAATCATTGATGAACTTACGAGCCTAAACTACCCTCCAAACTACCCCCTGTGAGCAGCAAGATGCCTACTTAATTTGAATAGACAACACGCCCATATCACAGCAGATTGAGAAGAAGTTGTGCCTCTAAACAACCTGCCTTCGTAGGAAGGGGAGCAATACTTCACTCACTTTTTCATGCCAATCTTCTTGGGGATAGTGTCCCACTTCTTCAAGTTGTACCAGGTCGGCAGAGGGAACGATTTTTGTAAAGGCTTCGGCAATGCTTAATGGCAACCAGGGGTCTTTGATGCCCCAGGCAAGCAAGGTAGGCTGCTTCCAGTTGGAGAAACCGGACTGAATTTCGGCTGTTGCTTGCTGAAGTTTGAGGTTTTGGACGACAGCGAAGAGTGATCGCCCCGCATCAGAGCTTTTCAAGAACGGACGGCGATAAACATCCAGGTCTTCATCCTCAACTCGATAGCCGCCACCGCCTTCTAGAGTTCGATCGACCAGGAGCGGATCTTGAGTCAGCATTTCACCTGCTAAAGGCAGTCCCAATTGCTTGATTTTCCAGGGTAGTTTGGCGGTAGTTGTGATAGGAGCATTCAAAATCGCCAATCGCTCAATCTGGTCAGGATGGCGCAGTGCATATTGCAAACCAACAGATCCTAAAAATCCTTGAACGACAAGAGAAAATCGCTCAATTTCTAAAGCCTTGAAGAATTCTCCCAGTGCTTCGATGTAGGTATCAGAAGTGTAGGCAAATTTGCGCCTGTCGGGCTTGGCAGACAAGCCAAAGCCAATCCAGTCAGGGGCGATCGCCTGAAACCCATAATCTGCCAGAGCCGGTAAAATGTGTCGCCAACCATAGCTCTGCGAGGGCAATCCATGCAGCAGCACAACAGGAACCTGTTTGGTTGAATTTACAGGGTCAGATGCACGGTAAAACCACTCCAGGTTTCCTGCTTCAATTCGATTCTCTGTCGTCTCCGCCATTTGCTTTAACTAACCCAGACTATTTAACCTGAGAATCTCGTTTCAGGTGTTGTCTGAGCTTACTGCTGAGGGGGGCTTTGATCAAGCAAACCAGGAGGAGCGTTACGCAAAGTGCCTCATCAGATTTGTAGCTTTGATTAGCAATGCCTGAAAGTATTGATTTTTTGACATAACATACATTTTGTAGTCTTTGTTACAGAAAATTGTGTTATAGTTCTCATGTACAGAATTTTTAGATACTAAATTACAGAGGTTTTTATATGACTGCACAAGATCGAGCTCGTGCCTTAATGATGCGCCACCATCATCTGGTCAAGCAGCGTCAACAGTCTATGCTTGGACGGACGGCGGCTGAAGTGGGCCTACCGCCTGAATCAGCTGAATATTGGAACCACATTCAAGGGCAACCTCATCCCACATTCCGAGCCAACTATGATCGCAGCCATGCTTCCTTTAGCTGAGGCTGTTAGACGCTAGGTCAGTTAGGTTAGGTATCGTTTCAGTTTAATTAATTTAAAATGAGTGAGTTTGGGCGTAGGAGCATTGCTTCTGCGCCCAAGTTTATTGAGTAAGGGTTGAGCAGAGTTGACCTCGCTGTGTCAAACTGCAAACCTCCCTAGCTCCTAAACCGCAGACTGACGTAAACTAGGCTGCACGTTTATCGTGTGAGTTGAATTTTCGATTCCCGAACATCCTTAGTAGATACAGGAGAAACTATGACTCGCGCAATTATGGAAACTGACAAGGGCACTATCCATCTCAACCTGTTCGACCAGGATGCGCCCAACACAGTTCAAAATTTTGTTGACCTGGCAGAAAAAGGGTTTTATGACGGACTGACATTCCATCGCGTCATTCCCAACTTTATGGTTCAGGGGGGGTGCCCTCAGGGAACCGGGACAGGCGGCCCCGGATACAAAATTAAATGCGAAATCAATCAAAATAAGCATTTAGCCGGAACGTTGTCGATGGCTCATGCAGGACGAGATACGGGCGGCAGTCAATTCTTTATTTGCCACTCGCCTCAGCCTCACCTCGATGGAGTTCACACCACTTTTGGACAAACTGAGGACATGGATGTTGTAAATGCGATTCGTAAAGGCGACAAGATTTTGTCGCTCAAGATCGAGAAATAAGTTTAGGAGAGGGATTTTTGCAGTTAGAAAACTAGTTTTCTAACTGCAAAAATCCCTCTCCATCCAGCAACGCCTAACTAACAGGGAGACTAGCGATGGCTGATTGGCATGAAATTTCGGGGGGGGTGACGGCTCCGAAAGGCTTTCGGGCGGCGGGAATTGCGGCTGGGCTGAAGCCGTCTGGCGCGGCGGATTTAGCGCTGATCTTGTCGGATGTGGAGGCGATCGCCGCCGGAGTATTCACCACCAGTCAGGTCAGAGCAGCTTGTGTCGATTATTGCCGTCATCGCCTCCAGACCAAGGGCAGCGCTCGTGCCATTCTCTGTAATGCGGGTCAGGCAAATGCAGCAACGGGAGCGCAGGGCTGGTCTGATGCTCAGGAAAGTGCTCAACTGTTAGCTGAGGCATTGGGGATCGCACCGGAAGCGGTGCTGATTGCTTCAACGGGGGTGATTGGTCAGCGAATTAAGATGGATGGGCTACGGGCAGGCGTTCCTAAGCTGGTGGCAACGGCTTCAGAGGACGGATCAGATCAGGCTGCTAAAGCGATCATGACTACCGATTTGGTGCCAAAGACCATTGCTTTAGAGACGATGTTGGGCGATCGCCCCGTCCGCATTGGCGGCATCTGTAAAGGGTCTGGGATGATTCACCCCAACATGGCGACGCTGTTGGCGTTTGTTACCTGTGATGCAGCGATCGCCCCTCCTTTGTGGCAAGACATGCTCAGCCGCGCTGCTGACAAAAGTTTTAACCAGATCACCGTAGATGGTGATACCAGCACCAACGATACGCTGCTGGCATTAGCGAACGGGCAATCTCGTACCCCTGCAATTACCGAAATGGGGGCGGATGCCGAAAAGCTAGAAGCAATGCTGACTGAGGTGTGTGTGCATTTGGCGAAGGCGATCGCCCGTGATGGGGAAGGAGCGACCTGTTTGGTTGAAGTGCGGGTTGAGGGGGCAAGCGATGATCAGTCTGCTCGCCAAATTGCTCGAACGATTTGCGGTTCTTCGCTAGTCAAATCTGCCATTTTTGGACGCGATCCCAACTGGGGCAGAATTGCTGCTGCTGCTGGACGGGCGGGTGTTCCGTTCGAGCAGGATGATCTGAAGGTGCGGCTAGGTAACTTCTTACTTATGGAGCATGGTCAACCGCTCGAATTTGATCGCGCTGCTGCTAGCGCTTACCTGAAACAGGCAGCAGCAGGGGAATACTTAAAGACAGATACAGTTCTAATTTCAGTTAGTGTAGGGCCTGGGCACGGATCGGGAGTAGCTTGGGGCTGCGATCTTAGCTACGACTACGTCAAAATCAACGCTGAATATACAACCTGAACTTGAACCAAGTTAGGTGATGGGCAACAGACCTGAATGGGTGATGGGCAACAACTATCTTTCGGTAGAAAATAAGCGAAGAGTAACAGGCACAGCCCTGAACATGCGTTAATTTTCTACAAAGTATTGCGGAAGCTCTACTTAAGGTAGAAGGCAGGTTTTGTCTCGGTACACTAAAGCTATTTCTCGCCTTTTAGCTAACTTTCTTTTCAAATATGGATCTACAAGCGATCGCCAGGGGACAAGCAACTTACCCGATCAACAGCGTTCAACAAGACCGTGCTCTTGTTCAGTCTCTCCAACTGTCGCTCAACAAAATGGGTTTTTCAGCCGGAAGTGCTGACGGCATCTGGGGAGCACAAACGGGTTCAGCCTACCGATCTTTTGCCGATTATTATGGGTTTCGAGCAGATGAGCTTTCGCCCAAAGCGGCTTATTTCATCGTCAGTTCCGTAGGAGTACAGGTATCCACTCCCACCCCTACACCTGCGCCCCCGCGTCCTTCCCCTACTCCTACCCCGTCCCGTCCTGCCCCCACGCCTACACCTGCTCCACAAACAGGCAATATCTTTAGTGAAGGGCTACGCTTTTCACTGCGCTGGGAAGGTGGGTATGTAAATAATCCGTCTGACTATGGGGGAGAAACGAATAAAGGCGTGACAACAGCGACCTATCAGTCTTATCGCAGACGCAAAGGACTTGGGGCTCAGAGCGTTCGACACATTACGGATGCTGAAGTCCATGAAATCTATCGGGATATGTACTGGAAACCTGCTCAGTGTGAGCTAATGGTACGTCCCTTGGCAATCGTGCATTTGGATACGGCAATTAACTTTGGCGTGGGTGGCGCAACGGAGTTTCTTCAAGAAACCTTAGGGATCGGGGTGGATGGTTCCTTTGGTCCAGCCACCAGAAACGCTTTGTCACGGGGCAACACGGCAACGACTGCCAGACGCTATTGTCAGGCAAGAATTGATTACCGTTACCGCCGAGTCAGCCAAGATCCAAGCCAGCGAGTTTTTCTGCAGGGTTGGCTCAATCGAGACAATGATCTCTTGAGATATATCTCAAATATGACTTAATTGTTTCATCTCGAAATCAACTGCCAGTCAGCAACACCGATTCCTGCTTTACTGAAAGAAAGGCAACAGGTTTTTGGGGATGTACACCTACGCTTTTCTTCCTCGTTCTGAGATGCCGCCGGAGCTGCCGGAGGGTATTTTGGGCGACCTTGCTCTAGTCAATGGGGCATATTTGTCGGCTGTGGTAGAGCCTAAGCTTCAGGTTGAGCAACTGCAAAACAGTGATGAACAGCTGATGCAAGCTGTTTTGGTACATGATCGAGTAATCCAAGAATTATTTCGTCAGACCGTTGTTTTGCCTTTGCGGTTTGGTACTTATTTTGTTTCTCGTGAAGGGTTGTTGGAGCATTTAGCAACTCGAAACTCTGAATATTTGCAAAAGCTAGCTAAATTACAGGGCAAGGCCGAGTATGTGTTGAAGTTAACGCCTGTGGAGCGATCGCAACCTTCCATTGAATCCGATCTAAAGGGGAAAGATTATTTTCTGGCGAAAAAGCAGCGCTATCAAAGTCAGGCAGAGCAACAGCAGCAGCAGCAAAGCGAATTGGAACAGTTGATGCAGGCGATCGCCCAGCATTACCCTGATTTAGTCCGGTCTGAACCCAAGGATGGAGTGGAGCGAATTTATCTCTTGGCAAGTTTTTTGGCTAGCTTCACGCCTCACCAGAGCTTACCGAGTTGGCAGTCTCAGTGTCCTCACTGGCAGTTGAGTCTGGGAGAAGCCCTGCCACCTTATCATTTCGTATAGCCGAAAGACTAATAAAGACTAATTAACGTGAGTTCGGGATAAGAAATCGTCAGAACCCCTGATTTTTCGTACCTCATTTCGTTGCAGTGAATCAAGCTATTGTCAGCAAGGTCCACAGATGCAATTTTTCTCAATAAACAACCTTATTGAGAAGAGCCTACAGCAATACCCTTTGCCTAAAGCCTTTTATACCAAACCTTGCAGCGTTTAGCTTAACCCGAACTCACGTTAATTAATACCAAATTTGTCTATAGAGTAGCGGTATAGGTAGGGGCGAAGCATTCGGCAAAAGAATTGTGCTTCAATTGCAAGGATTGTAACCGAATGCTTCGCCCCCTACACCAAATCGTGCTTTTTTAAGAAACGGATTCCGCATAAAACGAAAGCGCAGCAACGCCGCGCTTTCACTCAAAAATTTCAGTTGATCTAGGGCAACCAGTGTGGTCTTAACCCTGCCAGCGGCAAAGGCTGTGCCTCGACTGGTGCAGGAGTGCCATCTGCTGCAAGGACAACAGGAAGAAACCAGAGTTTGCTGGAGGCGATCGCTTTGCCTTCCTGACTGCGAAGCATTCCTGGTTCAGCCCCTTCCTCCGTTTCAGCGATAACCTGGTCAAACAAGACGCCTAGCCCATCAGGTGCAAGGCTCATTTGAATGTCGCGCTGAATGGGCAACAGCAGTAAATTAGTTCGCTGCTTTGTTTCCAGGTCTACCGCAATTAAGTAGGGTTGCTCCAGGTAAGCCTCGGTGGGCAGTAGCTCTGTCATCAGACAGTAAAGGACTCGCTTAGCAGGGTCAAATTCGGCTGAGAGGATTGAGCCGTTTGTACGAAACAACTCTTCCTCAGTGCCCTGATTTGTCACCAGGAAAAGTGATCGCGTTGGGTTTTGGGGTTCTACATTAAACCGCACCATTGCGGCAGCGGTGCCATCTCGGCTAAAGCTCATCACCATGCCAAACTGGGGCAAAAAGTCGAGCGGGTCTGCCTGGTCGTCCAGCGGCAGAATGGCCATGCCTTGTCCCTGAGCGATTGCCACAGAACTGCTGTCTGGGGCGATCAAAAAGTCGCCTCCTGGCTCAGTCTCTAGCGGCCGGGGTTCAGCGTTGGGCTGCAAAATCCATAGCCCAAAATCGGCTCCAGGGTTTTCTCGGCTGACACGCTGCACAATCACAGTTTGACCATCGGGGGAAAGGTCAAATTTGAGGTTCTGATAATCCTGGCTGTCTAACAACTGTTGAATTACACCAGCGGACTGCGGCTCAGTGGAAGTTGAAGCAGGGTCTTGTCCCCCCAGGCTGTCCGGCGATCGCACCTGAATTCCAGTGGTGACAGTGTAGATGCGCTGGTCAAGGCTGCCTTGCTGCTGGGCAGTGCGATCGGTCGCGGAAAAGAGAATGCGATCGCCATCGGGATACGGCTCAAAATCCATTACCACGAGGCTTTCTGGCGTTAACACCTGCTCTTGCTGATGCGTCAGGTTGTACATCACCAATCGTCCCTCTTGTTCGCCCTCCACGCCCAGATACACAAAAGCGCGATCGCGGGTCTGAAATTTCCCTAGAAATGGCTCAATAGCCGTTCGCTCGTCGTCTGAGTTGTCAAAGCGATCGCGGGCACCCTGGAGCCGTACTTCAAACTGAGTGCCGTAAGGCGCAGGTTTTTCGAGCGTGTAGGCCATTCGCCGACCCGACCAGCTAAATTTCCCAGGGAGCGGTGGCTCCAGGCGCAAATTTTCTTCCACACTGGTGCGATCCATCGGGCGGCTGAAGGTCAGCAGAAAAGCGGTGTCTTCTGCCCCAACGTGAGCATTTTGCCAGCTAAAGTCGCGCACATGGGGGGCAGTGCGATCGCCTTTGAGAACCAGCAAGGCGATCGCCAAACCCAGCACCAGCATCAAAACCAGTGCAGTTCGGTCAAGTGGTTGTAAAAGCTTAGGACGAGCCGTGGAATCAGTCATCTAAAGGAGGATTGTTTAACTTGAGCGAATTGCTTAGGTTGAACTAGAAACGCTACTGTAATCATCGCCCGACCAATATAGGAAGATGCCCGATTACTCCACTTTAACAGCGACATTGGTACAGGCGGTTGCAGCAGCCGAGGATGACTTGTCTTTGATGGATGAAAACTGTCGTTCTCGATTTTTGCTTCACCCTAACCCGACGGACAAGGTATTTTTATTCTTTCATGGGTTTACGGCTGCACCTGCTCAGTTTGTCCCAATTGGCAAAACTTTTTTTGAGGCAGGCTACAACGTCTTGATTCCTTTGCTGCCAGGGCATGGCGTAGCTGGAAAGTGGGACAGTGACTCTCCGCCACCCCTGCCGGAAGATCGGCAAATCTATCAGCAGTTTGGGCAAGATTGGCTGCACTGGGTTCAAGATTTGGGGCAAGAGGTGGTTTTGGGTGGACTGTCAGGTGGGGCAACCCTGGCGATTTGGCTAGCGCTAGAACATCCTGAACGGGTCGATCAAACCTTGCTGTTTGCCCCTTACCTTCGCAACAGCAACGTTGTGCTGGACTGGGTGATTCGTGCTCTCAACATCTACTTTGAGTGGAAAAGCGAACCAGGAACGGCTCACTTTGGCTACCCCGGATTCCGAATGCCAGCCCTGCGCGTCTTTTTGGAAATGGGGCAGGAAATCTTCGATCGCGTTGAAACGCACCCCACTGCACGATCGCTCATTGTGTCAAGCGGTAGCGATGCAGCAGTTAGCAATAAAGACTTGCGGATATTGTTTGAATCTATTCGCAAACTCCATCCAAAGTCCTGGTATCACTGCTTTGACAAAGAATTTGACATTCCCCATACGATGATGACCGAGGCTGAAGGCAACGAGTGTGTGGACCTACTGATTGCCGTTGCCAAAGCTTTCATTGAAAGCGATCTGACATGGAGTGAGGTAAAGGAAATTAGCGATCGCATCACTCAGGGGCGATCGTTCGATGCCGCTGTTGCGGAACTTCGTCTGAGTCAAAGGGTGTCACCTGATCTAATCACGCTGGTTACGCTCAAGGCAGATTGACGGTGTGAGGTGGGAAGATCCTTCAAATCTTTACCAGATCATTAAAAAACTAAGAGATTAAGTAGAAAAAATTAAATAAAATGTAACGCAAGGGTTCGGCAACTCGTTTGTCCAGACAGGTGAGGTATTCGCCTTAGATTTGCATATCTACGAACTCGACTATTTAGGGGCAGTCTTCCAGGTCTACAACAGTCAACCTATATCGGTTAAGTCGGAAGATGATGTTAAAAAAATCCTACAAATCCCGCCCTCGCACTGTGTTGTTAGCGCTGGCAGTCTCTTTGCTGGCGGTAGGCTTGAGCAGTTGCAGTCAAGCAGACGAACCCGACTTTGAGCCAGTCTCACCGCCACCGCTAGAAATTCCTCCCGTTGACCCGCCTCCAGTGCCCGATAGCGGGGCTGACGTAACTTCCCCTGCTCCTGATGCTTACAACCCGATCCCAACTGCACCCACGACGAGTGACGCAAACCCTTCTCCCTACGGTTCTTTTGGGGTGACTCCGGCAACCCCAGCTCCAAACTCAAGCCCCAATTCAACGATTCCATTTTCTACGGGTGAGCCTGTGATCCCGCCACCGAGCAGCGGTATTCAGGTTACACCTCAATCGCCAATGATTCAGTCTGCTCCGGTGGCTCCGGCTCCTGCTGCTCCGGTGCCGTCCGTGCCCAGTGCAGTACCCAACGTGGCTCCGTCCATACCCAGTGCAGCACCAGGAATGCCAAATGCGACACCGGGAGCGCCAAATGTTACGGGCAATCCTGGAATGTACGTGCCACCTGCTTCCACCTTTTGAAGTTGGGGCGATCGCCAACTCTCACCGCTCACTAAGACTCCTGTGACAATCACTGTTTCAAGGGTGAATGGTAGCTGGCAGAACCGCGCTACCATCGCAGGATGTCTAATTTAGATCCACACTTGCACACGCAACCGCTAATCTATAAAGACGGGATACGACGGGATACAAACAGGCTTCACTGAGTCAGCCATGAGCCTGAACGAAGCCCGAAAGCTATCCACAGCAGATTGCTCTGGAATAACAGAACCGACAGCGGGAGTGTGTCAGTCTGTTGCGTATTCTAATTACATATAGGTTGAGCAACGGTGAGTTATGACTTTTTGTGAATATAAACCCGGCTTGGAGGGAATTCCTGCCACTCAATCGAGTATCAGCTACGTCGATGGGCAGAAAGGCATCCTGGAATACCGGGGCATCAACATTGATGAACTGGCAAAGTCAAGCAATTTTTTAGAAACTTCCTATTTGTTGATCTGGGGTGGGTTGCCTACCAAAGATGAGCTAGCAGAATTCGAGCATGAGATCCGCTACCATCGGCGACTCAAGTATCGCATTCGCGACATGATGAAGTGCTTTCCTGAGAGCGGTCATCCGATGGACGCGCTGCAAGCTTGTGCAGCAGCATTGGGGCTATTCTACTCCCGCCGCGCTTTGGATGATCCGGCTTACATCCGGGCGGCTGTGGTACGGCTGCTAGCTAAAATTCCGACAATGGTGGCAGCCTTCCAACTAATGCGGAAGGGAAATGACCCTGTGCAGCCCCGCGATGATTTAGATTATTCTGCCAACTTCTTGTACATGCTCAACGAGCAAGAACCTGACGAGTTGGCGGCACACATTTTTGATGTGTGTCTGACCCTGCACGCCGAACACACCATCAACGCTTCGACTTTTTCGGCAATGGTGACCGCTTCAACGCTGACTGACCCCTATGCCGTTATCGCCTCGGCAGTGGGGACGCTGGCCGGCCCACTGCACGGCGGCGCAAACGAAGAAGTGATCACAATGCTTGAAGAAATTGGCTCAGTAGAAAATGTGCGCCCTTATCTAGACGGTTGTTTGCAGCGCAAAGCCAAAATTATGGGATTCGGGCATCGGGTGTACAAGGTTAAAGACCCTCGCGCCATTATTTTGCAAAACCTGGCAGAGCAGCTTTTTGAGAAATTTGGGCGAGATGACTACTACGACATCGCAGTTGAGCTAGAAACGGCTGTGGAGGAAAGACTAGGGCACAAGGGCATTTACCCGAATGTGGACTTCTATTCGGGCTTGGTGTACCGCAAGTTAGGCATTCCAACGGACTTGTTTACGCCTGTGTTTGCGATCGCCCGTGTCTCAGGTTGGCTCGCTCACTGGAAGGAGCAGCTAGCTGAAAACCGCATCTTCCGCCCCACTCAAATCTATACTGGTGCTCGAAATGCATCCTACGTTCCGATTGAGCAACGTCAATCGACTCACGATCGCGCACTCTTAGCCAGCCTGATTGCGGAATAGCTTTTGACCCTGCCACCCTGTATGGTGGGTCACGCCCCTCTTGTGGATTTTACCGAGGGTTGCAAGAATGCCTTCAGTGACGATTTTCAGGAACTCCAGCCCTCGGACACCCCAGTTTGAGGGTTTTTATTATTTTAAATCTCACTCAGCTTTTTCTCTGAACCAACGCGACTAAGGGGCTTCACCCCTCACTTAACTCAGTGTTTATACAGAGAGTTATTACAGTTCCCTTAAATCCTCCTTGGGGAAGAATTGGCGCAGTGTAGAAGCTTTCCCTCGTTTAGCTAATGGACTGAACCGCCATTTCCATAAAAATGTCTTGCGAACTTTGTTCTCCCCCTGACTGTGGTCGTCGTTGACTGTAGTGCCCATCAGGTTGTAATTCCCAGGCGTGGCGGTTGTCTGCTAGCATGACCCCTAAAATTTCCTGCAAATCTTTAGAGAGGTCAGGATCTTCGATAGAGACAACTGCCTCTACTCGTCGATCTAGATTTCGCGGCATCCAGTCTGCACTGCCAATAAAAACTTCTTCGTTGCCCTGATTGTGAAAGTAGAAAATTCGCGAGTGTTCGAGGAAACGACCGACAATGCTGATCACGCGAATATTTTCGCTTATGCCTTCTACACCGGGACGCAAACAGCAAATTCCCCTCACGATCAGATCAATTTTTACACCTGCCCGGGATGCTTCATACAGAGCGGCAATTAGTTTTGAGTCAACCAGGGCGTTCGTCTTGGCAACAATGCGTCCCTGATGTCCATTCTTGGCATGGTCAGCTTCACGCTGGATCAGCGTCAGGAAGCGATCGCGCAAATTCACTGGTGCAACCAGCAGCTTTCGGTAAGACTGCTGCCGCGAATATCCTGTTAAATAGTTGAACAAGTCGGTCAGATCAGCACCCAATTCCTCTCGACAGCTGAGTAGCCCCATATCTGTATAGATGCGAGCCGTTTTGGGATTGTAATTGCCCGTGCCAATGTGAACATAGCGACGAATCCGCTCTTCCTCCTGCCGCACGACCAAAACGACCTTGGTGTGAGTTTTGAGTCCTACTAACCCATACACAACGTGAACGCCTGCTTTTTCTAGCTTCCGTGCCCAGTTGATATTGTTTTCTTCATCAAAACGCGCCTTTAGCTCAACCAACACAGCGACCTGCTTACCATTCTCAGCCGCGCTAATCAGCGCCTTGACTATTGGCGAGTCACCTGACGTGCGATAAAGCGTCATCTTGATAGTTAGCACGTTCGGGTCGTGAGCAGCCTGCGTGATGAACCGCTGCACCGTTGCTGGAAAAGAATAGTAAGGATGGTGAACGAGTAAATCGCCCCGACGCAGCACTGAGAAAAAATCTTCTCCATCTTCGATGTCCACGGAACTGCCATCGGCATCTGTCTCACTGATTCGGCGCAGCCGAGGTGGAACTACGGGTATCCAAGGGTCATCTTTGAGTTTAGGAGCAGATAGCTTCATGAAAGACATCAAGTCCTTCATGCCCAGCAACCCCTCGATATTGTAGACATCGTTCTCGACTAGACCCATTTCACGCATCAGTGTTTCTCTCACTGATTCGGGTGTGGAAGCCTGAATCTCCATTCTCACGACCGATCCACCTAATCGCTGCCGTCGCAGCTCTTGCTCGATCGCCTGGAGCAAATCATCTGCTTCATCCTCCTCTACATCCAGGTCGGCGTTACGGGTGATGCGAAATGGATAGTACTCCTGGATATTCATTCCTGGAAAGAGAAACTCCAGGTTGTGAGCAATCACCTGCTCCAGAGCAACACCCGTCCACAAGGCGGGTCGCCCCTTTTGGTGCAGTTGTAGATCAGATGGCAAAGAGACAAATCGAGGCAACACATTAGGCACTTTGACTCTGGCAAAGTGTTCTTCCTGCGTTTCTGAATCTTTTACTACCACTGCCAAGTTGAGGCTGAGATTAGAAATGTAGGGAAAGGGATGCCCTGGATCAACTGCTAATGGAGTCAAAACCGGAAAAATTTGCTCCTCAAAAAAGCGCTGCATGTAAAGGCGCTGTTCCTGGGTTAATTCCATGTAGTCCAGCAGGTAAATGCCTTCTGCTGCAAGCTGAGGACGCAACGCCTGCTCAAAGTGACGATGCTGCTGAGTCACCATGGGTCGCAGGCGCAGGCTAATCAGGTCAAGCTGCTCTTGAGGCGTGCGTCCGTCTGGAGGAAGTTTGCTCACGTTCGCTTCGACCTGTTCTTTTAAGGCAGCAACCCGCACCATGAAGTACTCGTCTAGATTGCTGCCAAAGATCGCCATAAATTTCAGCCGTTCTAGCAATGGCGTTCTGGGGTCAAAGGCTTCGTGTAGCACCCGATTGTTGAACTCTAGCCAGCTCAACTCACGGTTGAAATAGTACTGTGGGTCACTCAGATCTACAGGTGATGGGGTCTTTTTGAGTTTAGGCATAGCGTTGCACATCGGTCTATTGATGACAGCCTACCATTCACCTAAATCAGAGTAGTCAGTCGTCAGCCAGACGTTAATGACAAATCAGCTAATCCTAAATTGGTAAAGCTTGTTACCGCTGGTTAAACATCTCGTCTTCTCTACCGTGCCACCATTCGCCCAAGTTCATGACGCTCTGATGAATGTCGGCTAGTTCACTAGCGTATTCTTCAGGCGAAATATCAGCCCGTCGTTCCTCTAGTTTCTTAAGACGAAGCTGAGCGAGCAGCCAAGGCTTAAATGTGCTGTCCGTTGCTTCCAAGTAACGAGCTAATTCTTCGCTGTTCATTCAATCTTTTTTCGGAATGTTTTCTTATTACTGACGCAATGTGTCGGGAGAAACTTAGCGATCGCCATCAACAAATTACTATAAGCAAGATGGGTACTACCTATTTAGTTTACTGAGTTTGCTTCTGCTTTGCAGTTTAAGTCCAATTTGTTAGGTTGTTTATGGCACATATCCTTCACATTGATGTAAGTCCTCGTGGCGATCGCTCAATCTCACGCACCCTTTCTAAAGAGTTCGTTAACGATTGGAAGGCGACTCACCCAGACGATACGGTGACCTATCGAGATTTGGGACATAACCCTGTTCCCTTGGTGACGGAACCCTGGATTGCTGCGGCTTATTCATCTCCTGAACAACATACACCTGAACAAGCTGAGGCAATTCGGATCTCAGATGAGTTGGTAGATGAATTTTTGGCTGCTGATCGTTTTGTCTTTGCCTTGCCGATGTATAACTTCAGCATTTCAGCTAGTTTCAAAGCCTACATTGACCAAATCGTACGGGTGGGTCGTACCTTTGCGGTTGATGAGAATGGCTATAAGGGACTGGTTCATGGCAAGAAAGCACTGGTTGTTGCAGCTCAGGGAGGGAGTTATCCAGAAGGTAGCCCTGCTCATTCCTACGATATGCAAACCCCATATTTGCAACTCATTTTGGGATTCATGGGCATCACCGATTTGCAATTCATTCATGCAGATAATTTGATGGGGGGAGAAGAGGGACGTAAGCAAGCGATCGCTAACGCCCAATCTGCACTAAAAGCTGCTGTATCTAACTGGTAATTTTACAGCCAGTCTCTAAACTAAAAATCTCCAACGGCAATACAGGGTCATGTTTTTGTGAGTACGAACTGTATCTATCGCTCTCAAAAACATGACATCAGCGTATCTGTTAAGCCAAAGTGAGCAATGGCTGCCCGGATCGTGATAAACCACACCGCAAGCGTGGCAAATAGGTAGAGATAAAATCGCAACATAACCCGATTGAACGTGCAATGAACAACGCTGTGTAGTGCGCGAAAGATAACAAAAATCCATGCAGCGTTCACATACACAGCATCAACCTGATTAGTGACGAAAAGGTATAGCGCGATCGCATAGAAAAGGACTGGTATTTCAAATAGGTTTTTTAGGTTATCTGATGGGTTAGATACGGCTGCTGGTGAGATTTGCGCTAATTTGCCCGGTACAGCAAGCTGATTGAAGTTGGTTTTAATGCGGCCAATAAAATGAATGCGACGGATGTACATATACACCCACACGATAAGTGTTATTAACCCGGCAATCGAAGAGCCTACAGGACGAGAGGTAAAATCGGTAGAATCGGAGTATGAATAAGCCAGACGCTCGATTACTCAATCCCACTACCCAAGACTACTTGCGCCAACAAGCAATTCGTCTGCGAGAACAAGGCAAGCGAGCA
>NZ_JACJPJ010000102.1:0-49332 GCF_014696015.1 Oculatella sp. FACHB-28
CACCGTAAAACCTTGTGCTACTCCAAATCCCTTGAGATGTTGAAATGTTCACTCCGTTTGCTGCTTCACTATTTGAAGTATCGAGCTATTCCTCTACCTACTTAACCATTACGCTTTCAGCAACGCCGAAAAGTGAATCAACTTTAATGAGGGAAATCTCTTAAAGAACTGCACTATCCCCTTCTCCCCACTCGCAGGCTAGCGACAGTAATAAACCTCTAACGTTAGAAGTAAGCACTGATAAGGCTTTACTCCGACTTCTCCTCCGACACCATCTTCTCTCTCAATGCCTGCTCCAGGTTATGACGCTCAATTAGCGCCCGATTTTCTGCTTTATTCAGCCAGTCTTCCAACGCTTCGGTCAGGACATCACTCAAATTCCAATCCTTACCGCTATTTTTGAGCGGGACGATCGCCCGTATCAAAAAATCGATGCGAGGTGGGATGTAGGCACGAAAAAGCCTTGGCTTCTCTTCTTCAGGCACACTAAGCACACAGTAAATCTCAAGTCATTCTGCCATAGTCGATTTTCAGGCAGACAAAAATGACTTAGTGCATTTATGCATAAATGCATAAATGTGGTATTTTTGAATCAAGAGCTTCTTGGAGGTCTCAAGCAGATTCCATGAGGTTCCCCTTCGCCCTCTCATTCCCTTTCATCACTATGAAAATCAGCCGAGTTGAAATGAATAGAACAGCTTTGTTTAAGGTTAGTAGTCACGCCATCGCACTGAAATCTGTTCAAGGAGGAAGCAAAACATGCAGTTTCTTCGCTCCATCCCAACGGTTTTTCTAGTTGCCATCAGTATCTTGTTCTTTACGGCTGCACCAGCCGCCGCTGCTCGTGGTCCCGATCCCTGTGAAGGGCGCGATCGCGGTACAGGCATCAACCGCGAAGAACTAAGCAGCTTGATTAATCAGACATTTCCCATACCGATCAACAACCTGAACACCATCTTGAGCGAGTCCCCCACCTGCTGGATTAACCAAAGTGGAGCTGCTTATCGCGCCAAGTGGGACCCGCAGAGTTTACTCATTGTTCTTGTAATCGATCGGACAGATAGAACTGCTGTGACCTATGATTTCTACTTTATTGGCCAATAAGGGTAATAGGTACAATACAGGGGCACAGCCTTACTCGTGCGATTAGCTATGAAACTGCGAGAACTCAAAGAGCGGGTATTTGAAGAGTGGAAAGATCACTGCTGGTTTAAGCGGTCGGTCATTCAGCCTGAGCTGTTTAAGGCAGAAATCAGGAAAGACTTTGGCGATCTTCGCCGTAAAGTTACTTGGGAAAAGGCACTTTGCCGGTTTCGGGCGCTCAACGCCAAAATTGGCTTAGTCGATGCCTACACGCTCATCCTCTCCACCTTCAATTTCACTCCCGACGATTGGGACTACGAGTACCGCCACCAGATCGTTGAAGAGTTTCTCATGCTCCCTAACGGACTGGAGCTAATCAAGCTCGGTTTAGAGCAATTGCTATCGGTAGACTTTACATCAGAGGAAAGAGGTAAGGCTCATGGGTTTTTTGAACTGGTTCGGACAGCAACCAGAGGAGAACTCTCAGGAATCACAACTAAGTCTCCTCGGCAACTCGCAGCCCGTGCGAGGGCGAGTTGATGGAAAGACGGTCAGAAAGGATTTTACGCAAACGGTTCAAGATAAGGGCGGCGACAAGAGAACCCAAGCCCATGCCACAGAGAAGATGACGCGATCGCTTTTTGGGTGCAGCACCGAAGAACTCTATCAGGAAACTGGCGGCAGAGAAGGCGATCGCACAACGCTCCCCCAGGATGCTCAGACCGCTTACATTGTTGGTGAAACTGCTGCGACTCATAGACTCAAAGCAACGCCAATCGAAGGAAACAGATCTCAGAAACACGTTCAGATTGTAGATACGGTTGAAGATGCGTCCAAAGACGTGAAGGGCATCTTCCCCTGGAATTGGTAGAAGTTTTCTCCCTATTCCTATTCTTTTTCAAGCTAAGGCTAAGAGATCATGCAGGGTAAAGCATACAGAACCTTTGACTCTCTATGCCCCTGCATGGCTCCGATCACTGGCGCTGTACTTCCTAATACTCCGATGGCAGAAACAGTACTCCCTGTTGGTAGTACAGCTTCAAGCTTTGGAGCGGAAAGTCTGTGAAAGGAATCTCCTGGGTGACAGCAACATCTCCCTGGTCTCGCTCACACATTAGTCGTGCGGAGCGATCGGGGTTTACTGTCAGTGTCCAGAACTGGATGCCCTGAAGCATCGGGTCGTCCCGGATGCGCGGGTCATTCTGCCAGGAGGCGATCGCATCAATTAATCAGTAGGCCCCACCACGTTCAGCGACGTAGCGAACGCCCTCGGTATAGCGAACGTTAAACCCTGGATGGTGGTAGAGCGCCTCGCTGCCAATAAATTGGGCGAGATCTCCTTCCGTAAGCGGAGTAGTGGGTTGAGTCATAGGGGGATAACCGTGTGAAGTTTACTCCCTAAAGGTGTTTTGCGTTCACCCTTCAGAGCCACCCTGGAAACCTTCTCGCTTGAAAACCGTAGAAGCTTTACCCAGCATGGTCTCTTGCCTTGAAGCAATCTCTTCTACCCGTGCCCTAAAAGTACGGACAGAGTAATAATTTTGAGTTGATGCTTTCAAGCATTATTTCAGTACGAATAGCAAGAAGCCCTTTCCCCGCTTCGGTAGGATAGTGGGTACTCCAAGGTGTCAAGAGTTCGCTTCGCTGCTCCGTTGTCGCACTCTTGACACCTTGGGGTCTCTCCCACATTCAGAGAAGCGTCGGGAAAAAGGCAAAAAATGTTTCATATCCCTTACTAGCTTCCTGCACTGGCCTGATAGATAGCGCTGAAGCTGAAGCAAAATTTCTCTTGACTCGCTCGTGATGCTCCTAGTACGCAAAGAGTGTGTTCTATCTCTACACCGAACACAGCTACTCGTAAGGAGAAAGGTTTTTATGAGCGTTGAAACTCTTGACGTGATTGTTACGGTTTTGATGTGGACAGTCTTTTGGTTTGGAGTGGTTTATGTAGGTGGGGGTTCTTTGCTCTACGCTTGGGATCGCAGTAGCACAAATGCTCATGCTGCGTGTGCGGTTCCTGTGAAGAGTTCAGTTGCTTCAATCCCCTTGTCCTTCACTCAGGAAAGTGCAGAGCAGTTTTTTGTAGGAAGTGGATCAGTGCCCGTTTTTGATTTCTGGCAGGATAGTCAGAGTTATCGAGATCCAAGCTATCTAAACTTGTGGAGCCTTCCTGCTACAGATGGGGCAGTTACGATCGGTTGGAATTCGGCAGCATTGTTTGACCAAGTTTCAACTGAGCAGCGAGAGGGCACAGCGGAACAAAAAGAGTTTGTGCTCAACCTTAAAGGGATGAAGGTCTATACGCTTCACAAAAAAAAGGCTGTGCTCATGAAGGATCTGCCATTTCAGGTACCAGAAAGGATTCAACGGCGAAAGTTACGAGGTGAAGATGCGGTGTATCTTCGCGATCTTGAGACTTTTACGACCGTAGTCGGTTAAAATGAAAACCCTTTGGCGGCAGGGAAAAAGGGAAGACTGGCCGCCACCTTGATCACGATTTTTTAGAAGTCGCTGTGGTTCACAGTACTATCTAGCGACTGTTCTAATTAATGGTTCTAAAGTCAATAATAAGGCAATAGTAAAATTTGTCTTATTGAATGCGCTTCATACGAAATAACGCTACACAATAGTTGAATTAGTTTCTTGATCACTCCCTGCTTTACACAGATAGCTCCCTTCCTTACTGGGTAAAACAACATGGCAGCTAAGCCTTAGTAAGCTGCTAACAATTTCAGACAGCTGGACGTAAGCAATTCAATGAAAAGGGGCTCCTTTGCATTTTGTCTTTCCTATCCATGTTAACTAGCGAACAAATTCAGTTGGAGATTCAAAACCGATTCGGTTTTATTCCTCCCTTTTTTAGTCCAGCCCAACATAGTCCACGAATTCTAAGCTATCTCTGGCACCAAACTCTCTTTGCTTACATTGAGAATCCGCTCCCTGCTCTATTTAAAGAAAAACTCTCTGCCTATCTTTCGCGCTTCTGTACAATTCCCTACTGCATGATTTGTCACAGTTGTACCTTAAGACCTTTAGGTATGCAGGCACAGGAGGTACTGGCACTACTAGAGTCACCACCTCCATCTGAGGTGAATCTTGAGGAACATCTCAACGTTTTGCAGTGTGAAAGAGAACTAACACTTCGTTTAGAACCAGGTTCAGCACTCGAAGCTAGTTTGTTAGCGTGCTGCACTTCTATCTTCCTAAAACCAGAAGTATCTGAATCTTGTCGAAGAGAGTTACTCCGTCTATTAGGGCCTCTGAATTACGAGCATCTCATTGCCTTAATTGCTTACGTAAAAACTTGTCACATGTGGGTCGAAGCTCATCCTGAGATAGCGTATGAAGCAGATAAACGAGTTACAGAGCACCTTGGGTTACTACTACACGAAGAGCCTCGATTAGCTGAGTTTTTTGCTAATTACAAAGAGCGAGTACGGCAAGAATTCCAAAGACAACGTCAACAGCAAGCTGCGCTACCGCCAAATCGGCGTAATGACACTGCCAGTCAGCAGATCACAAGCATCTTTGAAAGCATAACTGATGTTTTCTTTTCGCTTGATCATCAATGGCAATTTACTTATCTCAACGGACATGCAGAGCAATTCTTTCTAAGCAATCGAGCTGCCTTAATTGGTAAGAATATTTGGGAGCTTTCAAACTCATCGATTTTGCTTCCATATCGACAGCAGTGTTATGACGCTCTGACGCAACAAGTCAGTACTACCGTTGAAGTATTTTGTGATTCTCTTAATACCTGGTTTGAAGCTCGTATCTATCCAACCCAGT
Organism: Oculatella sp. FACHB-28; assembly: GCF_014696015.1. NCBI lineage: Bacteria > Bacillati > Cyanobacteriota > Cyanophyceae > Oculatellales > Oculatellaceae > Oculatella > Oculatella sp. FACHB-28. The sequence goes on from NZ_JACJPJ010000102.1 coordinate 4,873, forward strand.
ACGGACTCTCGATATATCTTCAAGACATTACACCTCGAAAGCAAAAGGAAGATAAGCTACAAGCATACATGGCTCAAATAGAGCAAGCATTGAAATTTGACTCAATGCTAAAGCGCATTACTGACAAGGTTCGTGACAGTTTGGATGAAAGTCAGATTTTGACAACTGTTGTTCGAGAATTAGCTCTTGGGCTAGAGGTAGATGGTTGCGATACGGCTCTCTACGATCTTGAACAAGGTACCTCAACTGTCTATTATGAATACTGTCCCTCGTTACCTTCTAAGCAAGGAAGCGTACTGCTCATAACAGATCATCTTGAGCTTCATAATCAGTTTCTTCAAGGTCAAAGCCTCCAGTTCTGCTTGCTATCTTCTAGCCCCGTTTGGTTAGGTCAAAATCGTTCCATTTTCGGCTGTCCTATTTCTGATGAACACGGCGTTCTTGGTGATCTATGGCTATATACTCACCCAAACTATATCTTCAGTGACCCAGAGATTCGATTAGTACAGCAAATATCGAATCAATGCGCGATCGCTATTCGCCAAGCTCGACTCTACCAAGCAGCTCAAGTGCAGGTGGAAAACTTAGAGAAACTGAACCAACTCAAAGATGATTTCCTCAGTACCGTTTCTCATGAACTGCGAGCACCAATGGCAAACATTAAGATGGCAATCCACATGCTCAAAGTGCCTTCAACTCAAGAGCAGCGGGAGCGTTATCTGAAAATTTTAGAAACGGAATGTAAACGGGAGACGGAATTAATCAATAACCTTCTTGATTTACAACAGCTAGAAGCAGATGCGCTTCCCCTTTCATTTGAAACACTGCATCTGCAAAACTGGCTACCTTCAGTCATTGAACCGTTTCAAGTACGTGCCAGTGAGTGTCAGCAAAGTTTGATATTCAATTGGTCTGGTAACTTACCCCCTCTGTTTTCACATCCTCCCAGTCTGGAACGAATCCTCGTTGAATTACTGAATAACGCTTGTAAATATACCGCTGCTGGAGGAAAGATTGCGTTGAATGTTATTCATGCTCCCTACTCCGGTGACAATTTGTCTAATAGCTTATCCGCAATTGTTTTTACAATAGGCAATCAATCTGAAATTCCTGTAGCAGAGTTGCCTTACATCTTTGATAAATTCTATCGAATACCTCAAGCAGATCCTTGGCAGCAACGAGGAACTGGACTAGGGCTTGCTTTAGTTCAGAAGTTAGTAGAGAGATTAGCAGGAAGTATTGAAGTTACAAGCAACAACGAATGGACTGAATTTACTCTTCGATTCTTCGGAAATCAAAGCTGATTCTTGTTCAGAGGTTAAATAAGGCTCTCATAGTTTTTCCACCAAGTAATTTGCGTTCAAAGTAAAGATAGTAAAGGATACTTACATCGATCAAAAATTGCTGCTTGACTCAGGTACAATGCTTACGCATTGATTTCAGAAGTAAAACTGCCATGAAGTTGCCGAGAAATCTTCAGCTTTTGTCGCGCCGACAGTCTCTTCGGCTTATAGCTGGTGCTACGACTGGTCTTATTTTACATAGCTGTGCTCAATCTACTGAAACGGATTCATCTCAAGCAGAAGTAGTCTCAGCATCTATTGGAATTACTTCTTGGATTGGAAATACACCGCTTCACATTGCTCAGGAGAAAGGATTCTTTGAAGAGCAGGGGCTTCGATTAGATGCAAAGGTCTTTAGCACTATTTTGGATGCTTTTCCTGCGTTTGAAGCTGGGCACTTAGATGGATTAAATCCTGTAACGACAGAAGCTGTTTTACTTACCTCACGAGGGGTAGATTATCGAGTCGTTTTAGTTTGCGATACTTCAGTTGGAGCCGATGGAATCTTAGCTCGTAATAGTGTTGCTAGTATTAAAGATTTCAAAGGAAGGCAAGTTGCTGTCCAAAAAGGTGGAGTTGGGCACTTCTTTGTGCTTCAAGTTTTAGAGGATGTAGGCTTAAGCAGCAACGATATTACTGTTATCGATGTACCTCCCGATACAGCGGCAGTAGCTTATCAATCCGGTGAGGTAGAAATTGCCTACACCTTTTCACCTTATATGGAAGAAGCAAATGCTGCCCAGAGCGATGGACGTATCATTTATACCTCTGCTGAAAAACCTGGTGCGATCGCTGACCTGTACATCTTCAAAACACAATTTGTTGAGAACCAAGCGAAAGCTACAGAAGCTTTTGTAAGAGGCATCCTTAAAGGCTTAGATTTCTTAGCTCAAAATCCCGAAGAAGGATTAGCAATCGCGAGTAAAGAGTTGGGTATTACACCTTCTGAACTGGAGGCTCAGTTAAAAGGTTTAGAACTACCGGATTTGCAAACTAATTTAGCGATGCTAAGCGATTTCGACAGCGATCTGTATCTTCAAAATGGAATGGAGAACTTAGCTAATTTCTTGAAGAGTAACAACGAAATTCAAGAGACTCCAGACCTTTCTCAAGTGCTAGAGCCCCGCTTTGTTGAATCGGTTGGTGCTAGTTCCTAGAAATTTTGCTACAGAAACGATACCTAAAACTGTTTGATGCAGTATTAGAAGATTTTCTGAATCTGTTCTTTAATCTCGTCTAGGTCAATGTAGTGATCCGTCTACAAAGGCAGAAAGTTTCTGTCGAATAGAGCGGTTTTAGTGCAATTGTAAATTCTTAAAGCATTAATGAAGCCTGTATAAAGCTTTGAGATTTTTTCTTTCCTAAGGGAGACACTATATAGACCACCCTCTAGAGTTAAGTTGAAATTGAACTCTTTGGGGTTAACTATAGTGAATAAAATATATATTGAAGTTGTTGATACAGATTTTTTTCAGTTCTCAGTACCCGTATTTAAGATAGGGCAGAAGGTTAGAACATCTCAAGGTTCAACTGGCTACATTGTCGGTCTTGATTTCTACCCAGAAGCTAAAACTTGGGCGTACGGAGTCTATTTTACAGATGGGAAAACCCGGTTAATCGAGGAAGATTGGTTCAGTGCTGAGCAGATAGTTGCATCCGACTAGAAGGCATCAGTTTTTGTTCATTAGGAACATGTTTCGCACTTATGTTGCATATGTTATTTTAGGCTCAAGGTATTTTTGCCTGCTTACAGAGTTTCACCTGCTCGCTGCCGGTTTTGAGTCTTTGTACCTTTGTAGCCATGAAAGATACCTTCTTCAGATTAGCTTGCCGAATCAAGTCTTCAGATATCATAGCCAGAAGCGCTGATTATCATGACTTAGAAATCCTTGAACGCCAAGTCATAGCGCTCAATGCAGAACGAGGTCAGACTCATGAATACTTTGTTGAGAGAGTAAAACTCAATGCTTTAATGCCTTGGGAGGTCGTTGCACTAGCAGAACGAGGAATGATTAGCCTGGATCAGCTAGAACGGTATTCAAAGACAGATGCCTACCGCAGCCACACCACAAGCATCAAAGAATTGATTCAGAGAGTACAAGTCAAAGGACTTGAGCAGTCATAAGGCCGGAACCCCTCAGAGTACTCGCCGCTTCTTGGACATTTCCTTGTCGCCTATCTCTAAACCACATCGCCTGAAGGGGATAGTTGAATCTAAAGAAAACCTTAAGAACAGAAGACGGCGTTCTCATATAACTTACATTATCTTTACAGATGGCGAAGTTTCTTCGCAGTTGTTCAAACGGGGTTAGCTTTCATAAAGACCCTGACCATAGACTGCTATAAATACTTAGTGCAGTGCCAGTTCCAATCTAATAGGGGCTGGCATTGTGCTGTTAAATCTTGCTAGGAACCATCTCTAACGCAGCTTGCAGTAACACATCTGGGTCAACAGGCTTAGCCAAATGCTGCTGAAACCCTGCTGCAAGCGCTTGCTCTCGATCTGATTCTTTAGCATTAGCGGTCAGGGCGATCGCTGGCACCTGCCCTCCTTGCTCAACCGTCAACCCTCTGATTCGGCGAATTAGCATGTAACCATCTTCGTCAGGCATACTCACATTACTAACTAGAATGTGTGGTTGCCACTCCAGAACTGATTGGAATGCGTAATTAGCAGAGCTAACGGCTGCTATCTCTGCACCATAAACCTCAAATAAGAAAGCGAGAAACTGGAGATTGTCGCTATCATCATCTACGATTAGCACCTTCAAACCATCCAGCCTGAGATCACCATTGGGGGACATGGATCAGGAACCTTGATAGAAGTTGTGGGAAAAATTTGATATTCCCACAAAAACTTTGTCTTTCGTTAATCCTGCTTCACAAGTTTGAGAATCTCTTGAACTAGCTCATCCGGGTCTACTGGTTTAGGCATAAAATGCTGAAAACCTGATTGTATCGCTCCTTCAGCATCAACTTCCCTGGTGTAGGACGTTACAGCAATGGCTGGAAGTTCGCTCCACGCTCCTTCCAACTGCCTGATCTGTTCGATCAACCAACGTCCATCCTCTTGAGGAAGCCGAACATTGCTGACCAAGATGTCTGGTTGCCGTTGTCCCAACCTCGCTAGAGCTTCAATAGCAGAGGTGGCTAGGACAACCTCGGCTCCGTACTCCTCAAGAATGACCGTTAAAAGTTCAGCCATGTCAGGCTCATCCTCAACAAGAAGCACTGTCAGTCCTGCCAAAAGCGCTTTGTGTGGGAGAGCCTTATCTCCTGTACTTTTCATAGTCGTATCAGAGAACACAACTGCTTCATGAAGACTTATCAAGCGGTTTCTTGTCTCTCCCATGCGATAGATATCGCAAAAGCTGAGTTAGCAATTGTGTCACAGTCTGGAGAGTGATCGCTTTAGTATCCCTTATGACAGAAGGTATTTCACTCTCGCCCTTGTATAGCAGACGAGAAAATTTTGTGCTTAAACCATTAGACCCTGATGAGTCAGTTCAAGAAATTCTTAGGCTTGCTGGGGAATTAGAACATGGAAAGAGCGAAAACGATCCCTAACCCATGATTCTCCTAAGAAAGACTCAGCGATTTGTTTCTAAACTGGTAGAACTATATCTGAGAAGCCAATGCATCCGTAGAATGTCTGGAGTTGAAGATGCCCTTCATCATCTCTTGACTGCCCACAACCCGCCAAGACTCGATTCATGCGAAAACGATGATAGTTCTTAAACATTTGAAGCAAATCGATGAAGCAATCTTCTGTTTCGCCGTATCGAGAGTTAAGAGTTTGATCCAGTTGATGAAGGTTATGCCAGGGGCATTGCATCATGATGTGATGGGCATTGTGGTAGCCACAGTTCAAAAGTAAGAAGTTGAGCCATACGTAACGATGAGAGAGTACGTAAGAGAACGTATTTGCTTGTTCGTAGTCTTGGTCACGCTTTGGTGCAATTTCATCCGGTCTAAACGTTTCGTAAGTATGGAAAAAAGCACCTGTAAACTGAGTGACAACATGCATTCCCGTGTAAGACAGAAAATAAAGTATTACAGCTTTGGGAGATAGTATTCCTAGTGCAGTAAACATCGTCCCTCTAAGCAACAGAAGTACTACGACCCTCAGCCGTTCATCATGTCGTTGAGGATTCCAAAAGGGTGCTGTCAACGCTCGCCACTGCAATAGAAAAGCAATAGCTGGAAAGTACAACCCTTCCAATAGCAGAATGAGTCTTCGAGCAACTGTAGGAAGCTTTTGAATAAGATCCTCAACATCAACAGTGGAAAATTCAGCATGTTTTACGTGATGGGCAATATGCCACCGTTTGAGCTCCCGAAACCGAGCGTAGCAGCCGCCATTTAACCAAAGTACAATGTTGCCAGCGATAGTGTTGGCTTGCCTCTTCTTAAAAACCGAATCGTGCATGAATTCATGCGCCCAAAAAACAGTCAATGCGAGGCTATAGGTTAGCAGGAAGACTCCTAATCCGTTCAGCCAAGCATTTGCAGATAGAAGTAAAGCGGTACCACCGTAATAGCCGCATAGGGTACCAGTCAGAGCGATCGCATTCCACAGCGGTTTTCTACAGAGGTAAACGGTTGCATCTAAATCTGTCAGAGAAGAGAGCATAGTGCTACCTCAGTTACTCAACGTTTAACTTGGAGTTAAGAAAATTAGATGAAGTCAAAAGAATATTTTAGAGTAAGGAATGACAATCAGTTTCAATTTGGTATGGGGAGTTAGACTTGACGATTCCTCTGCCAAATTAGGGGATGTTTTGAGGTTTAATAATCAGGATGGGTTCAAAGTTCCCAACAGCGCAGCGATAATCACAGCAACTTACAAAAATTGCTCTTTTATTATTTCCCGTTGGACTGGCTTAGCAATTCAAAAAACTGGCTGTAAAAAGATTTGAACCGCTGAGAGCCTTACAGGATAGGAGTGAATGAGTCAAAATTTGTAATCTCCTATAATATAGAGTCGCTGACACAGTGGGTCAGCGCTGTCATTACAAGCAGGCTATTCTAAATGGCTCCCATTCGCGTTACTCTCATTGAAGATCATGACCTCACCCGGATGGGACTCCGAACAATGCTCAGTCAGCAGGATGACCTTGAGGTAATCGGAGAAGCTGCAAGTGGTCCTGAAGGTCTGAAATTGCTGCTGAGAGCTAAACCAGATGTTGCCATCGTAGACATTAATCTCCCCGGTATTGATGGAATTGAGTTGGTACGCCAGTTCAGGGAATCGCTGACTGATGAGCTACCTGATGCGGCTCAAACAAAAGTGTTGATGTTGACGATGCAGGATAATGAAGCAGATGTCCTCGCTGCCTTTGCCGCTGGAGCAGATTCCTACTGCATGAAGAATGTGGATGCAGACCATCTGTTTCGAGCTGTTCAAAGCACCCATGAGGGCAATAACTGGATTGACCCAGCGATCGCCCGAGTTGTGTTAGACCATAACAGTCAAATTCAGGCAGAAATTGCAAGTACCGCTGCTCAACCTAACACCGTCGAGATTACAGCAGACACCGAACACATCGACATATTGGCAGTTGCTCCTCTTACTGATCGAGAGTTGGAGGTCCTCCAGCTCATTGTGGAAGGATGTAGCAATGCCGAAATTGGAGAACGGTGCTACATCACTGTTGGCACCGTTAAAACCCACGTTCGTAATATCTTAAATAAACTCAGTGTGGATGATCGAACTCAGGCAGCCGTGCGAGCGTTGCGGGGTGGGTTAGTAACTTAATTCGTTCATTGAATAATTGAACCGTAACCCTAGATAGCTTTAAGCCATGCCTCTATAGGCTTACGAAAGCCGTTTAATAGTCAAAATGCGGAGCGGCTCAAAAATTTAGAATTGATCACATGCTGCGCTTAGCAAGATTAACTGAGATCGCCTGATGGAATATGAATTTATAAGAACGACCAGTTCTGTAATAGTCCAAGCAAGGATAATTGCTTACTACCGTTTCTTCAGACTGTAAAATGCTTTTGACTATGAAATGACTATGAGAGCTAGCAACATACTGGGAAATCGTTGCCTGAGAAGGATTCCATTCGACTGCTTACTTCCTTCACACGGAAGGGGTCACTGGTTCAAATCCAGTATCGCCCATAGATTTTTCTCCTATCGCTGTCGTTCTTAACGATTAAGTATTAAGCTTGCAGCATTATTATCGCTTTTAGCTTAGAAAGCTGAAGCATGGACCGACCGTAGCATATAAAGTGGGCTAACTTTTGCTGCCTGCCTTTCTTAGGCAATCAGTCGGTTAAATGTAATTCGATCGCAAATACCGACTCAGATGTTTCAGCTTTGCAAGGGGGCTAAACAATGTTGGGAGCAGAACGGATGTTACTGTCTCGCTACAGTGTGGCTGTGCTGGTAAGCTTACTGGCGTTGCTCGTAAGGTTTCTGCTGATACCAGTGCTTGGATATGAAGCACCGCTATTGGTCTTCATTATTCCTGTCATGATTAGCGCCTGGTATGGGGGGCTAGCTCCTGGGATGCTAGCAACGGGTTTAACTGCTCTTGTTGGCACCTATTTCTTTGTCTCGCCTTACTTTAGCTTCAACATTGATGGGTTGGAGAACGGTGTACGAATTATCATTTTTCTGATCGAAGGAATACTGATCAGTAGCTTGAGCGAAGCACTGAGAAGAGCCAGGCAGCGGGCAGAAAGAACAGCAGTGGCGTTGCAGGAAAGTGAGGACCAATATCGTCTTCTGGTGGAGGGTGTGAAAGACTATGCCATTTTCATGCTTGACCCCAATGGTCGGATCACAAGTTGGAATACAGGTGCCGAACGACTGAAAGGCTATTCTGCTCCAGAGGTTTTGGGACGGCATTTCTCACTCCTGTTTGCACCAGAGTCCGTTGAGCAGCACCAACCGGAACAGCAGTTGCACACTGCCACTATTGAAACTCGCTATGAAGGACAGGGCTGGCGACGACGAAAAGATGGATCGCTATTTTGGGCAGATGTAGTACTCACTGCCTTGCATGGCGATCGCGGCAATTTACGAGGTTTTGTAGAAGTCACGCGAGATGTCACCGCACGGAGGCAAGCTGAATCAACATTACAAAAAACACTGAAAGACTTGTCTGACGTCAAATTTGCTCTCGATCAAGCGGCAATTTTAGCAATCACGGATGCTCAAGGAACCATTACCGAAATTAATGATAAATTCTGTGAACTCTCCAAGTTCTCTAAAGAAGAACTGATTGGGCAAAATCACCGCATTATTAATTCTGGCTATCATGCCAAAGAGTTTTTCCACAATCTTTGGAGAACAATTACTCAAGGTGAAGTATGGCACGGTGAAATCAAAAACCGCGCCAAGGATGGCACCTATTATTGGGTTGACACAACCATTGTTCCGTTGCTTGATGAGTCTGGTAAACCCGTTCAATACCTTGCGGTACGGTTTGATATTACTTCCCGAAAGCAGGCAGAAGAGGCTTTAGCTCAGGAAAAAGCCACCAGTGATTTGGAGCGCAAACGTTTACGGGCGATTCTCGATATTCTGCCCGTTGGAGTGTTTATTGCTAACGCTAATGGAACGATCATTGACATGAATCCGGCAACTCGTACCATTTGGGGTGAAGAAGCTCCAATGCCAGGAAGCGTGGAAGAATACCGAGAGTATAAGGGATGGCGGTCTGGAACAAATTATCGTCTTTCTAGCCAAGATTGGGCTTTAACCCGTGCCCTTCAGGAAGGACGAACCTACTTAAATGAAGAAGTTGATATTGAAACGTTTGATGGACAACGTAAAACTATTTTGAATTCAGCAGTTCCGATTCTAGATAGAACGGGCGAGACCATCAACGCAGTAACGGTCAACGTGGATATTACCCGACGCAAACAGGCAGAAGAGTCACTCCGTCGCACAGTTCAACGATTAGAAACCTTGCAGCAGATCGATCGCGCCATTCTACAAGCAACCTCCTCTGAAGCTATTGCTCGCTCTGCCCTGCTACGGTTAAATCAGGTGATTGCTTACCAACAAGCAGCGGTTGTCCTATTTGACTTCGAGACCAATGAAGCTCAAGTGCTGGCAGGACAAGTTGACTCTACAAAGGCAGGTTCTATTACCTCGATCGCTTCATTCTCATCGTTAGAGAGTTTGCGCTATCGAGAAACAGTTCGCTATATCGAGGATTTGAGTACCATGCTCCAGCGTCCTCCCATGCTGGAGTATCAGTTTAGGCAAGGAACACGCAGCGTCCTAATTGTTGCTCTGTTGATAGAAGGGGATTTGATCGGAGATTTGTATCTATTTGCTAATGAGCCTGCTGCTTTTGATGTTGAGAATCGGGCGATCGCCCAAGAAATTGCCAATCAGCTTGCGGTCGCAATTCAACAAGCTCGATTGCGAGAGCAATTACAACTCCATGCCGCTGAACTGGAGCAACGGGTAGAGTCGCGAACTGCCGAACTTCAGGAAGCGAATGAAGCGTTGCAGGCATTTGCCTACTCGGTTTCTCATGATTTGCGTGCCCCCCTCCGCTCAATGGCAGGATTGGGAACGATTTTGCTAGAAGATTATGGCGATCGCCTTGATGGAGACGGTCAGGAGTATACACAGCGGATCGTGCAAGCCGCACGAGACATGGATACCTTGATTCTGGATCTATTGGAGTACAGCCGCCTCAGCCGCAGTGACATTCAACTACGAGTGCTTAATCTGAATGCAATCATCGCAGAAGTGCTATCTCATTTGCGATCTGAGATCGATGCAAAACACGCTGAAGTTGTGGTTGAGTCGCCACTGCCTGAAGTCGAAGGGCACTATGCAATCTTCAGCCGGATTCTCACCAATTTACTCACCAATGCGCTGAAATTTACTCGACCAGATCATCAGCCTCAGATTCATCTTTGGACAGAAGAGCGGCTCGATGAAACTGGAGCGTGGGTACGGTTGTGGGTAGAAGATGACGGCATTGGCATTGAACCTAGATTTCAAGAGCAAATTTTTCAGGTGTTTGAGCGATTGCACAGTGCCGAGGTTTATCCGGGTACGGGCATTGGCTTAGCAATTGTTCGCAAAGGAGCCGAGCGCATGGGCGGACGGGTTGGGGTTGAATCTCAAGTTGGTCAAGGAAGCCGCTTTTGGATTGAATTACGCAAGCCCCTTGCATAATCAGAAAAGCGATTATTTTTTAAGCAATGTATATCCTTGTGGCTGACGACGATCCCAATCAACGGCTGTTTATCATTCGAGAATTAGAAAAAGAATTTTCGGGGCTGCAAGTTCAAGAGATTGTTGATGAAAACAGTTTTGAGCAGGTGCTAGGGGGCGATCGCATTGACTTAGCAATCCTCGACTATCAGCTACGGTGGACTACTGGGCTAGACCTGCTCCATCGATTAAAACAACATTCTCCCAATTGTCCAGTGATCATGTTTACTGATACGGCTAACCAAGAAATTGCCGTTGAAGCGATGAAATCTGGACTGGATGACTACATCTTGAAGTCTCCAAAGAATTACATCCGTCTACGAGCGTCAGCCAGAGCCGCTGTAGAACGTACCCAATCAAAGCAGAGAGCCGCTTTACTTGAGGTTCGATTTCAGGCATTGCTAGAGCAACTCAGTATCGGTGTATTTCGGGCAACGCCTGACCATCAGGTAATCGAAGCCAATCAAGCCTTTCTGCAACTCTTGCGAATTAGTTCTCTGGAAGATGAACAAATAAACCAGATCACAAGTCAGTTGTCTCAACCGACAGAACTTGCACCCGGGCAGAAGCGAGAGCGAGAATTGCAGTTGACCAACGAGGGGAATATCGTCTGGATTCGCTTGGCTGAAACTCTCAATTCTGCGGGTGGAGAGGCAGTGATTGATGGGTTAGTGGAAGACATCACAGAAATTAAACATTATGCTGCCCGGTTACAGACCATTCAGGAAGAAGAGCGCCAGCGTTATACTGAACAACTTGAGCAGGAAATAAGCCGCCGGACTCAGGAGCTAGAGGAGGCAAACAAAGACCTGGAAGCCTTTACCTACTCGGTTTCCCATGACTTGCGAGAGCCTTTACGCTCGATCCGTGGGTATGCTCAAATCCTGCTAGAAGACTTTGCTGACCAGCTAGACTCAACGGGGCAAGGCTACGCCGATCGGATTCGAGAGAATGGCGATCGCATGGATCAGATGTTACAGGGCTTATTGTCCTACAACCGCTTGAGTCGAATGACGTTAGCGTTACAGGCGATCGACTTAGATATCGCTGTCAGAGATGTCTTGACTCAATTAGAGCTTCAATTACAACACGCTCAAATCATTGTCGAAGCACCACTGTTTACTGTAATAGGTCATTACTTAACCGTGGAGCAGGTCATTACAAATCTAATCACGAATGCCATTAAGTTCGTGACTCCCGGTGTCCAACCCCGTATCCGAATTTGGAGTGAACCTCGTAGTGAGTTCATTCGTTTGTGGATTGAGGACAACGGCATCGGCATTGCTCCTCAACACCGTGACCGAATTTTCCGTATCTTTGAGCGGTTACACGGGGTAGAAAGCTACCCTGGTACGGGCATTGGGTTAGCGATCGTCCAACGCAGCATAGAGCGAATGGGTGGGCGATCGGGCGTTGAGTCTCAAGTAGGGCAAGGAAGCCGCTTTTGGATTGAGCTACCTACTTTTGGAGAGTAAAATTAATCATTTACTAGCACTGCAAATGATTAATTTTGCAACACAGCTTCTATTCTAAAAATTTCCTTAAGAGCAGATTAGAAAACTTAAATATATACCTTCGATCAAAGCGTTCAACTGCGTTCTGGCGGGGCATCCTAGATATACCCTGTAATGACTCCACTTATTCCCCAAGTGCGCCTACTTCTGGTTGATGACAGTCCCGACGATCGCCTTCAGGTTATCCATATTCTGCGGCGTGAATTTCCTGATTTGCAGGTTGAGCAGGTCAATGATTCTGACAGCCTTCACCAAGCTCTAATGATGGATGGCTTTGATATTGCCATTACAGACTATCGCTTGCGTTGGACGGACGGAATCAGTGTTCTTGAAAAGATTAAATATCGCTATCCAGATTGTCCTGTCATTATGTTGACTGCCAGCGGCACAGAGGAAGTGGCAGTTACGGCACTCAAAGCAGGGCTAGATGACTACTTAATAAAATCACCTAAGCACTATAGTCGGTTACCTAATGCCGTCCGTTTGGCAATCAACCATGCTCGGTACGCCGTCGAACAGCGATGGCAAGCCCAACAAGAGCAGTTGATTACTAGGATCGCCCAACATATTCGACAATCGCTAGATTTAGAAACAATTTTGAGCACGACAGTTGTTGAAGTTCAGCGATTTTTACAAAGCGATCGCGTCTGCATTATCCGTCTCAACCCCGATTGGAGTAGAACCTTAATCGTGGATGCGACTGCCAAAGGGACATCCTCAGTGGCTGGAGTTACCTTTCCTAGTGATCCTGACTTTGATAAGCGTTATGCTCAATTCTTTCGTGAGGGTCAACCCGTCGTGATTGATCAAATTGCTAGTGCTAACGTCACACCTCAGCTCCGGAGTGACCTTCAGCAAATGCAAGTCCAAGCCGCTTTAGCAGTTCCTATCTTGCAGGGCAATAACCTATGGGGGTTGCTCGTGGCTCATCATTGCTCAGCACCTCGGCAATGGAAACCAGTTGAGACAAGTTTACTCCAGCATTTGGCGACCCAGTTGGCGATCGCCATTCAACAGTCCGAGCTGTACCAACAGGTGCAACGGTTGAATGCTGAGTTAGAACAACAAGTAGAAGAGCGAACAGCTCAACTTCAGCAAGCTTTTCAGTTTGAGGCAACGTTGAAGCGCATTACCGATAAAGTGAGAGATTCGCTCGATGAAGATTATATTCTGCAAACTGCTGTTGAGGAGTTAGCAAAAGCGATCGGTGTGAATTGCTGCAATGCGGCCGTGTACGATCTCGAACAGGGAACTTCTGTAATTCGCTGTGAGTATTCTACTGAAGATAAGTACCTGCAAGAAAAAACTATTCAAATGGCAAATTTCCCTCAAGGGTACAACCAACTGTTGAAAGGGCAATATTTCCAACACTGCTCAACGCAACCCCATCCCCGACGAGGACGGGTTGCTATGTTTTCTTGTCCGATTTTGGATGATGAAGGCGTGATGGGTGATCTGTGGTTGATTCACCATGCCGATTACGGCTTTAGTGAACAGGATATTCGCCTGGTTCAGCAAGTTGCCAATCAGTGCGCGATCGCCCTTCGACAGTCTCGTCTCTATCAAGCAGCACAGACGCAGGTCAAGGAGTTAGAGAAGCTTAACCGCCTCAAAGATGATTTTCTCAGTACCGTCTCTCATGAGTTGCGAACCCCCGTTACTAACATGAAGATGGCTATCCAAATGCTGCAAGTTGCTCGGACAGACCAACAGCGACAGCGCTACCTGGAAATTTTGCGATCGGAGTGTAACCGGGAAACCGCACTGATTAGTGATTTGCTGGATCTACAAAGATTAGAAACTTTATCAATTCCTGGAACTTTAGATGAGCCAATTGACCTAATAGACTGGCTTCCTCGCATCATCGCACCGTTTCAAAATCGGGCTCAGGAGCAGCAACAGCACCTCGAAGTTGATGTCTCCCCTGACCTTCCTCGATTACGGGTTAGCCGTACTCACTTAGAACGAGTTCTCGCTGAGTTGTTAAACAACGCCTGTAAGTACACGCAGGCAAATGGGACGATTCACTTCAAAGCTCAAGCTGTTCTTGCGGCTTCAACAGCAGGATCTGTAGTGGAGTTCACGATTAGTAATACAGCAGAAATTGTAGAAACTGAGTTATCTCATATTTTTGAGAAGTTCTACCGGATTCCGAATGCAGATCCTTGGGGACAAGGAGGTACAGGATTGGGACTGGCACTGGTGCAAAAGTTAGTTACTCACTTAGGTGGCACGATTGCGGTTACTAGTACTCAGGGCTGGACGACGTTTTCTGTGCAGCTACCGTGCTCTCGCTAACACAACACTCATGTTGTCCCCTTCACAACCGTTAGGGCTGTACTTCGCGCAGCCGACGCTCCAGGAAGCGACGCTCACTGTCATTTGTAACGAGTTCTAGTGCTCGCCTATAGCTCTGAGTTGCTTCGTTTGATGCTCCGATACGCCGCAATAGATCAGCACGGGTGGCGTGGAACAGATGATAACTGTCGAGTTCGCTAGCGAGTTTGTCAATGAGTTCAAGTGCTGGCTGAGGACTGTCTGCCATTGCGATCGCCACTGCCCGATTCAATGAAACGATCGGTGATGGCTGCAAGCGCTCCAGCACCTCGTAAAGCCGCACAATCTGCGCCCAGTCGGTTTCTTCGGCTCGTGTTGCCTGGCAGTGGAGGGCTGCGATCGCCGCTTGCAGGGCATAAACACCCGTTCCGCCGCGCAACCCTTCTTCTACTAGTGGCAACGCCTCAGCAATCTGTTGGTGATTCCAACGACTGCGATCCTGATCCTCCAGCAGAATCAGATCGCCTGTCTCATCCAAGCGCGCATCCCGCCGTGAGTCGTGCAGCAACATCAGTGCCACCAGTGCCGTGACTTCTGAAGGAGGTTGAGGTGCCATCAATTGCCGCACCAGTTGCCCCAAACGAATCGCTTCTGTGCAGAGGTCAGCCCGCACCATTATTTCGCCTTTGGTCGCCGCGTAGCCCTCATTAAAGATGAGATAAATCACTGTCAGTACTGCCTCTATCCGAGGAGAGAGATCAGCCACCTCTGGCACTTTGTAAGGAATGCCAGCATCCCGGATCTTGCGCTTGGCACGTACCAACCGTTGCGCTAGTGTCGCTGTCGGTACAAGAAACGCGCGGGCAATTTCATCGGTTTCCAGTCCGCCTAACATCCGCAGCGTTAGAGCAACCTGGCTTTCGATCGCCAGTGCTGGGTGACAGCAAGTAAAGATCAGGCGCAAGCGATCGTCTGGAATTTCATCACTGTCATAAGTTGGCTCCTCACTACTAGGAATCAACCCAGATGCCGCATACCATTCTAATTTCTCCGTGAGTCGCGTTCGTCGTCGGAGGCGATCGATTGCCTTGTATCGAGCGGTTCGGATAATCCAGGCGCGGGGAAGATCGGGAATCCCGCTGGTTTGCCACTGATTCACAGCCGCCGCAAACGCTTCTTGTGCTGCTTCTTCAGCGATGTTGAAATCTCCAATCAACCGAATCAGGATGGCGACAATTCGTCCCCACTCCGCCCGGTAGACAGAGGTGATCGCCTGAGTAACATCCGATTTTGTGGTTGGAGCCATACCTGTCACAAAAAAAATTGGGCAAGGTGTCGATTTGAGCAGTTGCCGTTCGACTGACTTACAAAGGAGGCAACAGAAGCAAATTCGATCGTACTTTATAGTACATCTGATCGCATCTATCGCATCTGCCGAGAAAAATTTTGGGTGAGGTGTCGATTTAAGTCATTGCCGTTCGACTCACCTACAAAGGCAAAGAATCAAAGGTAAAGAATGGAGGCAACCGAATGAAATATTTGCTGCTGATATACATGGACGAAAATGTCCTGAGTGAAACCGAGCGAGAGCACTGCTACGTGGAATCAGCACAACTCGCGCAGGAACTTAACTCGAAGGGACAATACCTGGCAACCGCTCCCCTTCACCCCGTTGCAACGGCAACCAGCGTTCGGGTACGTGACGGCAAATCACTGGTGACTGACGGTCCGTTTGCTGAAACCCGTGAACAACTGGGCGGATTTTTTCTGATTGATGCTCAGGATTTGGATGAGGCGATCGCGATCGCCGCTCAGATCCCAGGGGCAAGAGCTGGCACCGTCGAAATTCGTCCCGTGCTTGAAGTTGCGGGATTACCAAAGAGTTAGTACCTGCTTGTTTCAGTTCGCCTAATTCTACCAATCCTTCCACTTCAACAGTTCAGAATCCTTACCCCACAAACTGCAGTCCGAGGAGATATTCCAATGCGATTTATGTTGCTCATGATTCCCCAAGGCTACGAGAGTGCGGCTCCTGGAGCTATGCCGGATGCCAAAGCGGTTGAAGCCATGATGAAGTACAACGAAGCACTGCAACAGGCTGGCGTACTGATTTCCCTTGAAGGGCTCCACCCGCCCTCAATGGGTGCGCGAATTACCTTCAATGGGGGAAATCCAAAAGTGATGGAAGGAGTTTCCCCGAATGTAAAAGAGGTGCTGGGTGGCTACTGGATGATTCAAGTGAACTCAAAAGAGGAAGCCATTGAGTGGGCTTCTCGCTGTCCTGCCTCAGATAACGAGACAATCGAAATCCGTCAAGTGCAAGAATTTGAGGATTTCTCTGAAGATGTTCAGCAAGCTGCAGCTGGATTTGTGGAAATGGAAGCACAGGGAACGACTCGATCAACCGATGAAGCTTTAATCCGAGAACTGTTAGAGAAATGGGCAGACGCAACCCGTTTGGGAAAGCATGATGAAGTTCTGGTTTTCCATGCATCAGATGTCACGATCTTCGATGTGTTGCCTCCGCTGAAGTATGAGGGAGCCGATGCTTATCGCAAAAGCTGGGACGAGTGGCAGCCCACAACCGAAAGTTCCGGTCAGTTTGAAATTCACGATCTCAAAATCACTGCGGGTCAGGACGTAGCATTCGCGTATTGCTTGATCCACTGCGGGGGTACTCAACCCGATGGTGGGACATTCGAAGATTGGGTACGTGCCACGTTTTGCCTCCACAAATTAGCGGGGAAGTGGTTAGTCACTCATCAACATATTTCAATGCCAATCGGCAAACAATCGGGGAACCGTTAGTCGTGCCCTGTAACCCCAACTCATTTTGTCGCTAGCTCAGATCTCGACGCCTAAAATTTCTAACTTCAAACTAAGGAGATTCTTCAATGACAGTTGCAAACATCAACACAAACCACGAAGCTCAAATTCGCCAACTAATTAGCAATCAACAGCGTGCCATTTGCGCCAAAGACGTGGATCAAATCATGTCTCATTATGCCAATGAGGTCATTCTCTTCGATGTCAAACCTCCATTCCAAACCAAAGGCAAAGACGCAGTTCGTCAAATCTGGGAAGACTGTTTGCCTTACTTTCCAAACTCTTTCGAGATGGAAACACGAGACCTCACCATTGCTGTTAATGACAACTTAGCTACTGCCCACTGGTTGTTTCACTTTACAGGGGAGCAAGACCATCCTGCAATGAAAATGTGGCTACGCGCCACTGCTGTTTACCAGAAAAATCAGGGCAACTGGCAGATTTTACATGAACACATTTCGGTGCCATTTGCTCCAGAGACCTCTCAAGCGGTCTTCACGCTTAACCCGTAGAAACATGGTACGAGCGGGTTTGGTAGACCCATTGAATACCTCAAAGCAATCAATGTAATCCCTCCTACAAGGACTAACCCACAAGAGGACATCATGAAAATTAATCCTTATCTCATGTTCAACGGTAATTGCGAGGCAGCGTTCAAGTTTTACGAGCAGTGTCTTGGCGGCAAGATCACGATGATGATGCCTCACAAAGAGGCACCCTCAGCAGAACATGTTTCCCCTGAATGGCATGACAAAATCATGCACGCCTGTCTTGATCTGGGCGATCGCCTCCTGATGGGGTCTGACAGTCCACCTGAATATTCTGAAACTGCTCAAGGCTTCTACGTGCAGATTAGCGTTGCTGAGCCAGCGGAAGCAGAACGAGTTTTTCACGCTCTGGCAGAAAACGGCAAGGTAAAGATGCCGATCGAGCAAACCTTCTGGTCTGTCCGTTTTGGGATGTTGATCGATCAGTTCGGTACACCCTGGATGGTTAACTGCGATCAGGTTGCTTAAGCCTTTGTAATCTCCCTTAAACTCCATCCTCAACGCTTTTCTACCAATACATCTGCAACAAATCACCCCAGGGAAAAACATGACTACCCAAATTTTCGTCAACCTACCCGTCAACGACCTCAAGCAATCAATCGAGTTCTTTACGCACCTTGGTTTCCAGTTCAATCCTCAATTCACTGATGAAACTGCCACCTGCATGATTGTTTCCGAAACTATCTTTGTCATGCTCTTGACCCATGAGAAGTTCAAGACCTTCACACCAAAGGCGATTTGTGATGCCAAGCAAAGTACTGAAGTGCTGGTGTGCTTATCTGCTGAGAGTCGAGAAAAAATTGATGAAATGGTTCGCAAAGCGATCGCAGCGGGTGGAACCACTCACAGCGAACCCCAAGACCACGGCTTTATGTACGCACACGGGTTTCAAGATTTAGATGGACACATTTGGGAACTGATGTACATGGAACCCAGCGCAATTAACTAATCGGAGATTCACAATGATTAAGAACGAAATTGCGCATCCAAAAATTGTTGAGCAAAATGAGTGGCTCACTGCTCGTAAAACCCTGCTTGAACACGAGAAAGAATATACCCGGCAACGCGATCGCATTAATGCCGAGCGACGCAGACTACCCATGATCAAACTTGAGAAGGACTACACCTTTGAAGGATCAAATGGCTCTGTCAAACTAATTGATTTATTTGATGGACGTACCCAACTCATCATTTACCACTTTATGTTTGCTCCGGAGTGGGAGAAAGGCTGTATGGGCTGTACAGGCTATGTTGATGCCCTCGGTGATCTGTCAATGCTGAGCGATCGCGACACAACATTCGTGCTGGTTTCCCGTGCCCCACTGCCCAAACTTGAAGCCTACAAAACACTCAAAGGATGGGCTGTCCCCTGGTATTCCTCCTTTGGCAGTGATTTCAACTATGATTTCCATGTCACGTTAGATGAAAACATCGCACCCATCGAGTACAACTATCGGAACAAAGCTGAGTTAGAGAGAAGGAATGGCTCAAATGTGATGCAGGGCGAGAGTCATGGACTTAGCGTTTTCTTCCGCATTGGTGACGATGTGTTTCACACGTACTCGACTTATGGTCGTGGTGTTGAATCACTCACGGATTCCTACAGCTTGCTGGATATGACTCCCTATGAGCGGCAAGAGGATTTTGAAAATTCTCCCCCAGGTTGGCCCCAGCAGCCGACGTATGGATAATTTCGTAGGGCATGGCATTGCCATGCCCCTACCGAGGAGATTGAGATCCGTGAATTATATCCGCATGCAGCAATGCCGATTTTCCCTAATTCTGAGCGATCGCCCGATGATAGAACTGCGTCATTTCAGCAAACCATTCTTGGCGAGAAGCCTCCCAGGTGTAAAACATGTGTCCACCTTGAAAATGTTTGATGGTTAGATTAGGGCGAACTTCTGGATCAAGCTTCATCAAATCTGCAAGATGGTTGGAGGAAAAGTAGGGCGTGACCAAATCAAATAGTCCATGTGTGATGTAAACCTGCATATAAGAATTGAGCGTCATGCCCACACGCAAATCATCGACTGCACCAATAAAGCCTTGTTTTAACCCACCTTTGAGTTCAAACTTCCAGGCTTTGAAGGTTTCAAAATTGAGCAAATGGTAAGTTAAATTTGTCTCAACTCCTAAAGTGCCGCGTAAGTGACTGTTAATTGCTCCTGTAAATAACCGATCTAAGCCGTCCAGGGTTGGATCGGTTCCTTCATAGAGAGGGCGATCGGGAAAGGGATCGATTGCCGTAATTGAGGCATCATATAAACCCACAATGCGCTGCTGGTCGCGAAGCAACTCTCTAGCAAATACATCAATGCCAATCCGTCCACCTTGCCGAGTAATGAGATCAACTGGCAGTCCCACTAAATCGGCAAACTCCTGATAAACCTGTTGTCGCTCACCACTGGGTAAGGTATCTCCCAGTGCCAAGAGTGGAATTAGCGTTCTGCGGGCAAATACTTCGGCGGCAGCGAGATGAGTTTGCAAATTTTCGCCCACTAACTGAGCGCGATTGTGATGGGCAGCGGCTCCCGCCATTGAAGGAAGTACTGCCGCCCAGGATGTCAAGTTGTAATCGGTTCCTTCTAATAAACTAAACTCCAGGACGGGTGAAATGAGAATTGCCCCTGATAACCCTACACCAAAGTCTTGTTGCAGTTTACGTGCCAGCTTTGCGACCCGAAATCCGCCATAACTTTCGCCTGCAATGAAAATAGGAGACAGCCAGCGATTTTGCTTTGAGAGAAAGGTTTGGATAAATTCTGCCAGTGCCTTTAAATCTCGTTCTACTTCCCAAAACTCAGTTTCTTTCTCTTCTGGGTTTTCAGATTTTGTCTTTTCGTCCGCTTTCGCATCATCTTTCTCGGGCGGCACTGCCCGACTAAAGCCTGTTCCTACTGGGTCGATGAATACCAGATCTGTAAAGCTCAGCCAACTTTCTAAATTATCTACAACTTTAACGGGAGGTTGAGGTAGGGTACCTTTCTGACCAAATGCGACTCGTTTTGGTCCTAATGCGCCCATGTGTAGGTAGGCAGAGGCAGCACCAGGTCCACCATTAAATACAAAAGTGAGTGGACGGGGAGTAGAGTCTTGATTATCTACTAGATAGGCTACATGAAAGAGTTCGGCGATCGCCTTCTCGCGCTCATACAAGGGTTGCCACTGGGCAATCGCAGTGTAATGAATCTCTCCGTTAGGAAGGGAGAGAACGTGAGCTGTGGTGCTAGATTGACGAGTTGTAGGAGTAGTGGAATCGGACATAGTAATGATTGAAACCCAACGTGATTCACAATTAAACGTTAAAAGTCACAGACAAAGATGATTGAACGATTTAATTCTAATGAAACGTACGATCAATGCACAGGCGAGAGGTACTGTTCTACCATACATTTGTCCTGTTCACCTATCTACGCATGAACCAGCCTAGCCCAATCAACCTAATTCAGGAACGCTATGGTGTTGATGGTTTTAATCCCCAACAGTGGAATGAGACGTTGACAGCGCTGCTCTCTCATCGCTCAGTGCGTGCGTATTTGCCAGATCCATTGCCGTCTCATACCCTAGAAACCTTAGTTGCGGCGGCTCAATCTGCTGCCACATCCTCAAATTTGCAAACCTGGAGCGTTGTGGCGATCGCCGATCCAACACGAAAAGACACTCTTGCTCAACTGGCAGGGAATCAGGCACACATTCGCCAATGTCCCTTGTTTCTAGTCTGGTTAACTGACCTGGCACGACTGCATCAGCTTGCCTCACAGCGAGGACTACCTGCCGAAGGGTTAGATTACCTGGAGATGTTTTTGACAGCCACGGTTGATGCTGCCCTGGCAGCGCAGAATGCAACGGTTGCCGCCAAATCTTTGGGGCTGGGCACCGTTTACATTGGCGGAATGCGAAACCATCCCGAACAAGTTGCCGAAACACTCCAGCTCCCACCCCATCTGTTTGCAGTTTTCGGACTGTGCGTGGGATATCCTGACCCCGCTAAACCTGCTGCCATTAAACCTCGTCTACCTCAGGCAGCGGTACTCCACCACGAAACATACAATATCGCGCAGCAAGAAGGGGCGATCGCCCAGTACAACGAAATCATGCAACAGTTTTATCAGTCTCAGCAGATGAATGTAACTGGCGATTGGGTAGAACATTCCCTCAAACGAGTTGCAACAGGACAGGCATTAAGTGGACGCGATCGCTTGAAAGAAATCCTACAGCGTCTCGGGTTTCCGCTGCGTTAGGCTACCAATCATCCCTGACATGTGAAAACACAACAAACCAACAAGCAGGACAGTTCTTGGAACTCACTCTCTGTTGACTGCTCTAAATCTTGCCTTCAAATCGCTGGTTCCAGATGATATTACCCACTACGTTAACGGCTAAGGTGATGGTTCCCACAATTAACGCTAGCGAGGGATTGTAGCCGCTACGACTCAGGTTTTTCATCCACAAATGAGTCAAATCGGATGACACTAACCCATCTGCAATGAGGGGAAATAGATACATCAGTGCTGCACCAATAATGAGCCAACCCACCATAGAGGTAAGCAGAAAAACGGTTTTGGCTGTAGATTGGCTACCCATGAGCGATCGCAGTAAACAACTAACGTCAAGATTATCATGACGATGCGCTGTGTTGGTACTCATGCAGTTGGTGGGCGATCGCTCAAATCGATGACTACTGCGTCATGGTATGGTTTTGCTGATATCCTTATTGTCTCTGAATGCAAGCTAATTTCGGTCGAAAGCAAAACTCAGGCATGACCCTTCATGCTTGACGAGAATAATAGAAAGCTCTACAAAGCCCGTAGTATCGTCCAGCATTACACTCAGTTGAGGATGCTACAGCCTGCTGAACAAACTGTTCTTGATCGGTTTCAAAATCAATGGTCGAGTATAAGAATGCTCGATATTGGAGTAGGTGGAGGGCGCACAACCCAACACTTCTCTAAATTAGTGCTGGAGTATGTTGGTATTGACTACTCTACAGAGATGATTGGGGCTTGCCAAAGGCGTTTTGCAGCATCCTCTGACACAGCTTTTGAAGTTTGTGATGCTAGAGATATGAGTCGATTTAAGGATAATACTTTCGATTTTATTATGTTTAGCTTTAATGGCATTGATTATGTTTCTCACAGCGATCGGTTGAAAGTGCTTCAAGAAGTGAGCAGAGTGAGTAAACCCGGAGGCTATTTCTTCTTCTCCAGCCATAACCTCCAGCGGATAGAACGAGAGTTTAACTGGAGAAATCAAATGAGCCTGAACCCGATCACAACTTATGTCAATTTGGTGATGTTGACTTTATTACGCTGCTTCAATTACTCAACGACTTTGGAGCAGTTAAGTCTATCTACACACGCCACTATTAAAGACGAGTCTCACAACTTTCGCTTAAAAACTTACTATGTTAGACCTCAAGAACAAATTAACCAGTTAGAAACTAACTTTAGCAATATCCAAGTTTATTCTTGGAAAAATGGGTTGGAGCTTAAAACTAAAAATGAGTGGTCCGCTAATACTGATATGTGGCTTTACTACCTGTGTACAATCAAATAATTCACTTCTATAGCATTGGGTAAAAAGATCTGTTTCAAGGTTTTACCAGAGCAGCGGCGATAGATAAGTGATACTGCATTTCTGATTTTGTCCCTACACCCTGTTTTAAGCTACCCACGATCGGAACCGTTTGACGGGCAAAAGGGCTAGCAACTAGTGCAATGTGATGGTCGGCTACAGCTAAGCCCTGAGTAGGGTCATAGCCACGCCAGCCAGCCCCTGGCAGGTAAACTTCTGCCCAAGCATGGAGATGATGTTCTTGAGAAGGTGTAGGTTGAGTATCTGTTTGGCGATCGCCCCCTTCGCCCTCTGCCTCTTTTGGCTCATCCGACTGATAGCCACTTACAAATCGAGCCGCCAGTCCGATCGCCCGACAGGTTTCAACAAACAGCACTGCCAGGTCGCGACATGAACCTGACTTCTGCGTCCAGGTGATCCCAGCCGGAAACGGTTCACCCGTTTCTCGCACGATATATTTGCAGCTTTCGTGAATCCGCTGGTTGAGCGTGGTGAGAAAAGAAATGGTATTGTTCGTATCTTGCCAAATCTCCTCAGCTAGTTGAACTGCAACCGGATCAACGCTGCTCGAAAAGTAAAGGAATTGTCCCCCTAAATAAGGTTGTAGCTGCGTCAGGAGTGAAGCAGGATAGTTAACCGGGAGTTGGATAGCCCAGGATTCTACTAAATAGTCAAAGGGGTTTGTGCGAAAGGTCTCAACTTCTGAAGTGGTGGTGATGGTGAGCGTGGCGATCGCCTCTTCTGCAAACCACAGTCGCAGTTCTGCGTTGCCATCCAGGTCAATATTTTCTACGACTCGAATCGGTTGTGGATCAGTTTCTAGTGAGAAACGGTGCAGCGTTTGAGCAACATCAGAACGGGGGCGTAACCGCAGCACATGAGGAGACAAGGTGACTGGATGCTTATAGCTGTAAGTCGTAGCGTGAGTAATTTTGTAATACACAGTTTAATTACTGAGCTTGGTGCATGGGTTCTAAGGCAAAAAAGGTCTCAAACATCTTTCCTCCAACGCTGTTAATTCGGCTTTGCAGGTCGTCCAAAAACTGATGTAAGCCTCGCTGGGTAATTTCTTCAATTGTCAGGTAGTCTAACTCAGAGCGCAGTTTGCCTAACGTTCGCTCAACTGGATTTTGCCAGGTGCCAGGTAAGCAACCCGTGATTTGACAGAGCGATCGCTCCGCCTGCAATAGACAAAACTGAATGGAGCGAGGAAACTCACGGTCTAAGATGAGAAATTCTGCTACCTCATTTGGGGTAATCCGATGCTGGCATTTGCGATACATTTCATAGGCACTGGCAGATTTGAGTAACGCAATCCACTGCAACTCATCCAGTGCTGTTCCAACATCTTTTACGGAAGGTAACAGAATGAAGTACTTCACATCTAGAATTCGCGCTGTTTTATCTGCCCGTTCCAACAGCCTGCCGATTTGCCCAAAGTGCCAACCCTCGTTGTGAGTCATGGTGGCATCCATTACGCCTGCAAACAGGTGACTGGCCATTTTTACCTCAGAAAAGAAGCCAAACAGTTCTGATAGCTGCTGCATTTGAGAGGCTTCTTTCACCATCAGATAGAAGGCGTTGACCTGTTCCCACATTTCCGAGGAAATGATTTCTCGCACCGAGCGGGCATTCTCTCGGGCCGATTGCAGACAGGACAGGATGGAGTTAGGATATTTAGGGTCAAAGGTGAGAAAGTGAATGACATTTTCCGGTGTGAACTCACCATAGCGCTCCATAAACAAAGGTAAGTCACCGGTTGTGACCACCAACGGCTTCCACTGTTGGGCGACACCGACGGGGGAATCTAGCAGCAGGTTAAAGTTAACATCAACAAACCGAGCTACATTTTCTGCCCGTTCTACATAGCGATTGAGCCAGTAAATTGAATCTGCAACGCGACTTAACATAAGACATAAAAAATGAGTAAGGGTTGAGAGGGATAGGTGAGCAAATTCTAGGTTTTAACTATTGCACCACCCAGGTATCTTTGCTGCCACCCCCCTGAGATGAGTTGACCACCAGTGAACCTTTCCTTAACGCCACGCGAGTCAGCCCACCCGGAGTCACGTAAATGTCTTTGCCATAGAGGATGTAGGGGCGTAAATCAACGTGGCGACCATCAAAATGATCGTCTAAGAAAGTGGGCATTCGCGATAGAGATAAGGTTGGTTGCGCGATGTAGTTGCGAGGGCTGGCTTTGATCCGTTCAGCAAACTCTTCTCGCTGCTCAACAGTAGCGTGAGGTCCAACTAGCATTCCATAGCCGCCCGATTCATTCGCAGCTTTGACTACTAGCTTATCCAAATTGGCTAATACATGGGACTGTTGATCGGCTTCCCAGCAAAGGTAAGTAGGAACGTTGGGCAACATCTGGTCTTCGTCCAGGTAGTAACGAATGATTTGAGGTACGTAGGCGTAGATCACTTTATCGTCTGCGACTCCTGTTCCTAAAGCATTAGCGATCGCCACTCGCCCCTGTTTATAGACCTCAGTTAATCCGGGAACACCCAACAACGAATCTGCCCGGAATGCTTTTGGGTCAATGAAGTTATCGTCTATTCGACGATAGATCACATCAACTCGCTGCAATCCCCTGGTCGTTCGCATTTGCAGATAGCCATCAGACACGACCAGATCTCGACCCTCAACTAACTCAACGCCCATTTGCTGTGCTAGAAAGGAGTGTTCAAAATAGGCGGAGTTATAAATTCCTGGCGTTAGCACCACTACTCTGGGATCAGGCAAGCCTGAAGGAGCCAGATTTAACAGCGTTTCAAGTAGTTGACTGGCATAATCATCCACGGGCTGAATTGCCATTGAGTTAAACACTAGAGGAAACGTGTTTTTCATCACGCGGCGATTTTCTAGCACATAGGAAACACCCGAAGGGCAGCGCAGGTTATCTTCCAAGACATACCATTGACCGCTACGATCGCGCACCAAATCCGTCCCAGTAATGTGACACCAAATTCCCTGTGGCGGCTGCAATTCCATACAGGGTTTGAGAAACCCCGATGCTGAATAAATTAGCTCAGCAGGAATTACTCCATCTTTGAGAATCTTTTGCTCTCCGTAGATATCTGCTAAAAAAAGATTTAGAGCTTGAATTCGCTGTTTTAACCCTTGCTCCAGCCAACTCCATTCCTGAGCTGAAACAATGCGTGGCACAATATCAAACGGAAAAATTCGCTCAGTTCCTTGATTGTCGCCATAGACATTAAATGTTACCCCTAGCTTAAACAAAGCATTTTGGGCAGCCTGCTGCCGTCGCTGAAGTTCTTGTAGAGTCAAGGACTGAATTCGCTCAATCAGCAGCGTGGCTTCGGCTCGGGGTTGCCCCTTTGCCGCAAATAGCTCATCGTAAAAGTCTCCGGGGTTATACTGGTCAATCACAATCAATAGTCCCTTTCAATGCTGCCAGGTGTTTGCTTTCATGCAACGCTACTCGCCTGAGCGCAAACGCTTCTTCAATTTATACCTATTCAATAGAGGGTAGTGGAAACTGCTGACTGTAATGGATGATACAGAAACAGTTTGAATGTAGCCTAAGCAGCATTAGTAATGGGCTGATACAGCGATTACTCACCCTAAATCCACCACCGTTGCGCCTTCACAGAGCCTAAAAATGAGTTGCAAACACAACTATCTTTGGATAGGTTTTCTAATACTTTTCTCCTGTTGGTGAAATCGAGTTTAGTAATAAGAGAGTTTGAACTGACTTAGGTTTCCCTATTGGCTCAACTCGTTTACCATACTCCGTATTCAA
Organism: Oculatella sp. FACHB-28; assembly: GCF_014696015.1. NCBI lineage: Bacteria > Bacillati > Cyanobacteriota > Cyanophyceae > Oculatellales > Oculatellaceae > Oculatella > Oculatella sp. FACHB-28. The sequence goes on from NZ_JACJPJ010000102.1 coordinate 31,923, forward strand.
AAGGGGGTGAGATATGAGACGACGACGAGTTATTGCCGTTTTGGCGATCGCCATTTTTTTAGGAATTGTATTGCTAACAGGCGCACCACCTCGTGCCCAGGAAGGAGCAGCAGCAGTTGCTAGAGGAAGGGGTGGGGCGGTTGCCTCAGTCGATGCAAGAGCAACCGAGGTTGGAATTGAAGTGCTACAGGCAGGCGGTAATGCAATTGATGCAGCGGTTGCGGCAGCGGCGGCACTGGGTGTAGTCGAACCCTTTTCGGCAGGAATTGGGGGTGGCGACTTTATGGTGATTTACCTGAAGGATGCCGATCGAGTGATCACATTAGATGGACGCGAACAGGCTCCCGCTTCTGCCAGTGTGGATATGTTTAACGATCCCAACAATCCAGGAGAACTGTTACCGTTTTCCCCCGATCGCATCAGCACCGGACTTGCTGTTGGTGTACCGGGCACCCCTCTAACTTGGGCAGAAGCTTTAGGTCGCTATGGCACGATCTCATTGGCAGAAGCTTTAGAACCTGCGATCGCCATTGCTGAAAACGGTTTCGAGGTAGATACAACCTTTGTCACTCAGCTTGAGCAGAATCAAGAGCGATTTGGTGCCTACATTCCTACCCGATCGCTTTACCTAGCGAATGGGCTGCCCGAAGTGGGTTCAACCTTTCGCAATCCAGATTTGGCAAAAACCTATCGACTGCTGGCTGAACAAGGCGTGAATGCGTTCTACCGAGGTGAGATCGCACAAGCAATTGTAGAAACGGTGCAAAACCCTCCCGCACAGGAAATTACACCCTTTGCCGCACTGCCGGGAGGAATGACTTTAGATGATTTGGATGAGTATCATTTACAGGTTCGTCCACCTGTGGCAACCGACTATCGCGGTTACACAATTTACGGTATGGGACTGCCCAGCAGTGGCGGTGTTACTGGCATTCAAACGCTCAATTTAGCGGAAGGTTTTGACCTGGCAACACTCGATCGCGCCCAGGCTTTACACGCCATTATTGAATCCGAGAGGTTGGCATACGCCGATCGCTCTGCTTTTCTGGGCGATCCAGAGTATGTTGATGTCCCTCTTGCAGGTTTGTTGAGTGAGGAGTACACAGCGGAGAGGCGATCGCTTATTGAGAACACTGCCCCACCCGAAGGGAGCGAAGCCCGCACCACAGCAGGCAATCCATTACCCTATCAAACTGATCCCAGTCCCAGCATGACTGCCGCCACTCCTGTTGCTCAAATTGGCGATCACGAAGGGCTTTCCACTACGCACCTGACCGTTGCCGATCGCTTTGGCAATGTCGTTTCCTACACACTCACGATTGAGTCTACGGGTGGCTCTGGCATTGTTGTTCCAGGATATGGATTTCTCCTCAACAATGAGTTGACGGACTTTGACCCCGAAAGTCCTCATCCCAACACCCCAGAACCGGGAAAGCGCCCCCGCAGCAGTATGTCTCCGACGATCGCCTTTGCTCCAGATGGACAAGTGATAGCTTTTGGCTCTCCGGGTGGGTCAACCATTATCACAACAGTTCTGGGAATTGCCTTTAATGTATTTGACTTTGATCTGCCAATTGATGAGGCGATCGCCGCTCCTCGCATCTCTCAACGCAATGGAGGCGTAACTCAAGTAGATAGTGGCTTTGAAACCAGTGAGTTGGGGTTAGCCCTGGCTGAGTTAGGACATGTGCTGGAACCTGTTGCTGAAATTGGAGCCGCTACAGGTATAGCCATTAACCCTGACGGAACAATGATTGCAGCCGCAGAGCCAACTCGCCGAGGAGGTGGAGCAGCCCAAACCGTCGAACCGTAAAACAGTACAGACCTTATATCCTTATCCGAATGTACTGGCGAAATAAAGAACTTACAGCCATCTTCAGATGAATAAGCTTTAGCGTAGGAGCGGTTCGCAAACCGCCCTTACAGAGTACACAAGTGGAAATTGCTGTAAGCCAAACGCTGCCAACCTAAAACGTTAAAATCTGCGACTTCTTCAAGAAGTCGCAGATCTGCTTACACAAACCCAATTTTAGTTAACCGTTACTGCATTGCCTGTTGCCAAAGCATCACCGATGTCTTGCTGCAATGGCTTTGGCTGAACGTACACCACTAAATTAGGCACAATGGTGCCAATGTTTTTGGTGATCTGGATAGGTCTTGCACTGTCGACGGTGTAGGACTGCCCAATTTCCTCAAGCGCACTGAGCAGGCGTTCATTCATGCTGCTATCTGCTGTATTTGAATTAACAAAGCTCAGCAAATTTGGTTCTACTAACAAAACTCGATCAGCTTGGATTGATTTGATGAAGTAATCAGTTCTCGATTCGCCTAGAAGATGACCAGAGCCAAGGTTGAAGCCAGCAGTCACTAGAATCACCAGGCTCAGAGCGATCGCTGCAAGAGGAGCGAGTAGTTTCTTATTCATGGAAGTATTAATGCAGAGCCAACGTGAGTGTATCTAGATATTAACGCAATATGAACTTCTGTAAAGCTTGCTAATCCAAATCTGGCTGTCTCAAGCCTTATCCTTCTGTGGCTAAGAACTGTTGAAGGCGCGTGTCAGTCATTCTCGATTGAGCAACATCGTTCTGCATCAAGCTTTACGGAACGGTGCGCTGCGGTCGCAATTTATTGAGAGTCTGGTTGAGAGTCAGAATGTTTTTCTAAATAAGCGGTCAGCATTTTTCCTAGCAGAGATACTTGCTCATTAAAGCAGGCAGCTTGATCTCCATACAGTCGATTGAGTAACAGCCCCATAAACAAGTTTTTCATGAAATGTTGAAAGGCTGGACTAGTGATCCCGTCAAAGTTGGCCACGGTTTGCTTAAAGCGTTCGTCGGCTTGCTTATTGGCTCTATTGTTTTGATAGGCTTCACAGCCATAGTGACGACAAAAATCAACAGAGATGTAAGTCTCTTTGATTAAACTCTCCTCATTTTTTTGCAGAAATCTTCCCAGCGCATCTACCTGTTCGGTTAGTGTTTTTGCACCTTCTAACTCACGGGTCAGCATGAGAATGTAGTAATCCGCTTTTTCCTGCATGAGCTGCTCAAACAGAGCTTCCTTGCTAGGAAAGTAGTGATACAAAGTTCCAGTAGAAACGCCTAACCCCTGCGCGATTTCGCGCATTGTGACCGCCGCAAACCCTTTTTGGGCAAACAGGTCAAAGGCTCTGTTTAGCAGGTCTTTGCGGTACTCATTATGATCAACAATTTTGGGCATTCGTGACGTTGATATGAAACGTTGAGTTTATCTAGCTTCAGCATACGATGCTCATCTAGATAGTTCATGAGAATTTCGGCTGAAATGCTTCAGGTTTCAGGCGTAATGGAGTTGCTCAAACCAATTAGGTTGCACGCTCTACATCAATCCCATTCGCACTGCTGCAACTGCTGCCTGAATGCGGTTTTCAACGGAAAGCTTATTTAGAATTCCTCGAATGTGAGTTTTGATGGTGTTAGGACTGAGGTAAAGGAGCGTTGCAATTTCGGTGTTGCTACGACCTTCAATCAGCAGTTTTAGAATCTCTAATTCTCGTTTCGACAACCGATTAATTGGTTTGAACTGCCGCAGGGATCTATGTTTTTCTACATAACCCTGCTGTTGACTGTCACTGATTGGGTACTCAATCGTATCACGGTCAGCTTTTTCAGATGCGGAAGGGGTCGGCTGAGGAAGACTTTTTGCTTGCTGCATATCACCACTCCCTGAGGATTTATCTTATATCGAACGTGCGTTATATTTAAGATGACGCTTTTGAGCCGTGAAGTCAAGTAAATGAAAAGATTTCTGAGACTTGTAGAGACGCGATTCATCACATCCTTGCCAAAACATTTCTGGCTGGACAAATTCTAATTTCTATGGTCGCGCGTCCTTAAGTCTGCCTTAATGAGCTGGCAGTTGAGCAAAAAGCCCTTCCCAATCCACCGTGGCTGGTCTTTCACCCTGGTTGATCAGTTCAAACACTTTGTTTTCCGCTGCCAAACTATTCACACTTGCAACACAAGCAGCAGCCACATCAATGCGGCTGGTTTGTCCAGTCAAGGTGTCACCCGTAGCCACTACAACGCCCTGCTTCCCGTTAGTTGTCGCTTTGAGCAAAGTATTGAGATCGTAAGAGGTAAATGGCCCATCAATCAGCCGTCCTGGTCGAACAATGGTGTATGGCAAGCCTGATTGAATCAGTACGGTTTCACCTTTCTGTTTTGCATCCAACACGCCAAAGGCATTTAAGAAGCTGTAGGGTGGTTTATCTTTGTGTTCAACACCACACGATGAGACAAACACAAATCGCTTTAAGTCCTTAGGAGCGGCTGCAATCAGGTTAATCACGCCTTGAGCATCAACCTGTTCAGGACTGTTTTTAGCCTGGGTGCGGCGATAGTCGGAGTCCAAGAACACTTTGCCCCAGTTCAAGACTTGCTGAAAGCCATTGGTTTGTGAGCTGAAGTCAAAATCCCATTTTGCTGAAGGGAAGGCGGTCGTGCCCGTGCAGCAGATGATGTGGGTAATACCCTGGGTTGCAGCGGGAAGGGTCTCAGGTTGGCGGGTGTCGGCGATCGCCACTTCCACTTTGCCGTCAAACATCTGCTGCACTTTCTCAGAACTGCGGGTCATGGCCCGCACTGCGTATCCTTTTTCAAGCAGCTTTGCGACGGTGAGTTGCCCAACGCCCCCCGTTGCTCCTGCAACCAATACTCGCTCAGACACGGGCCTTTCTCCTATTTGTGACACCTTTATTCAAGGCTAAACGAATCATTCCTTGCTCTAATCTCTCGATTGACAGAATGCTACTACCGCAAAAAAACTGGAGTGCGAAGGGTATGACCTCCGTACTCCAGTTAATGCTTGCGAATGGAGTTAGGGAATTATTAGAGACGATTTTGCTTAAACGAAGCTAACCATTCGCGGAGCTGCTCAGCAGCAACGTCTCGACCGCCTAAGCCAAAGGCCAAAGCAATCGCTACTGCGATCGCGCCCAAGAGCAAGCCAAACGCTAGATTGACGATATCGTTAGCAACGCCGATTAGCTGCAATGCGATCGCAGCCGAGAAGGCGATACCTGCAATCCGAGCGACTTGACCCAAGATTTTAGCTTGACGACCACCAGAGCTCGTAATCAAGTTAAAGGCGAGGTTCGCTAAGTATAAGCCAATCGCAAATACCACCAGTCCAGCTAAGATGCGCCCTGCAATCAAGACTATTCCACCTACCAAGGCGGTCAGTGCCGGAATGTTCAGTACATCGATTGCCGCAAGTGCAGCAATCAACATCACCCCAACTAGAACAATGATCCCAGCGACCTCCGAAGGCGTTTTGGTGGGCACCGTAGCAGGAGGAACTCGCCCTTGTAACGCTTCGGGCTGAGCCGGAGGGGGAACTGTAGCAGAGGTAGGGGCTGAAGGGGTAGACTGTAGCCCCAGCCAATAGAAGACGTTGTTAAAGCCAACTCCGGTCAGGACACCCGTTACGAGATCAGAGAGAAACTGTCCGATCACATAAGCAAGAGCCAGAATTAGTCCAGCAGTAAAGATCTGCGGTAGTACCGTGAGAATCTGCTCTAGCATTGCGATCGCTGGCCCAGAGATCGCCTCAATTTGCAGAGCGTTGAGGGCAGCGATCGCCGTCGGAATCAGAATTAAAACATAGACAACGGTGCCAAGAATCCAGGAGAGCGATTGGCTTCCAGATGTCCGGTTCAATCCTAGTCGAGTCCCAATTCGGTCTGTTCCAGTTGCTGCCAGGAAGTTGGTCACAATCCGCCGTACCACTTGAGCAACGAGCCAACCTGCCGCTGCAATCAAAATCGCGGCAAACACATTCGGCAAAATGCCCAAAATTTCATTCAGCAACTCCTGCACAGGAGCCAGCGTTCCTTGCAACCCCAGCGTATTTAAAATTAGCGGCAGGAATAGCAGGAAAATGAACCAGTACAGGGTGTTTCCAATCGTGTCACTGAGAGAAAACTGATTTCTTGAGGACGGTGGCGGAGGCGTAGCCGTGCCAGTTCTCGGATCTACTGCGCCAGTTGTGGAATAACCACCTGGGACAGTGGGATCTCTCACTGCATCCGTTGGGGGAGTGGTGGATGGGCTTTCTACCTGTTGCCCCAACCGCTCATCTATGTTGAAAGCTTTCAGAGTTCGGGTGACAATCAGCTTTACCAACGTTGCTAGCAGCCAGGCAACCCCCAGCAAAATCGCGGCTCCCGCGATGGCGGGCAGGTAGCCAATAATTTGATTTAAGAAGTTGTTGAGAGGTTCAGATACAGCCGTGAGCTGAAGTGCCTGAAGAAACGCAACAATCGTGAAGATAAAAATTAGCCAGAAAACAGCACTAGAGATCCACTTCTCGATGGCTGGAGCTTCTGCCCCTGGCTGTCCGCCCACAACTGATCGAGCTAAACGATTGTCAAGGTCTGTTTGCTTTAAGATTCCTCTGACGATCGCCGCTGCAATCAGTGCAATTAGCCAACCCACTACCAAGATCACAATTGCCCTTAGTAGGTCAGGCAATGAAGAACTCAAATCAGAACCAACCGTCCGCAGCACATCCCCTCCTCTTGCTGGTCTGGTCGTGGGTGCAGATTCTACTTGAGCTAAGAAAGTATAAATGCTGTGCATTTTAGGCATTGAGGTGGAGGCTATCAACGCCTGCGCCATGCCCTGCCATGTTTCGTTCATTATTTCCTCAACTAGCGACAGCAAACGTGAAGATAGCAGCTACCATAGGTGGCTATCATTAGATTGACCAGCGATTCCCTTGCTTAATCTCTCTGGTCAACCGTAAATTACCAAAACTGCGTAAAAGCTACATCAGCAAGGGTAAATTTTGTCTCCGAGCCTTTCATCTACCTTAGTGCTGAATAATACGCTAAAACCTGCGTTTTTAAGGAATAAGTTCTGAAAAAGGGCAACTATCGCGGTGCAGCAGCCAAGATCAATTTAAGGTTACTGTAGAGTAGCAGTTTAGGTTGTGACTCCGACGCATCGGATGCCATTTCGTCAAGTTTTTGAGCAATCGATTCAGATCAAGTCCAGTGCAACGACGGTTGAACGATGTATCACCGATCGCACTTTGATGCACCGCTGGTTAAATCCGGCTTTACGCTGCGATCCCGTTGGCGTATGGAGTACCGAAGTCGGCAGCAAAAGCCGCTTTGTGATTAAGGTTCCATTGATTCAGCCGACTCTAGAAAGTGTGGTGTTAGAGCGGGAACCGGGGCTGATTGTGTGGGGCTTTGATGGGTTCTTTAAAGGGCGCGATCGCTGGGAATGTCAGCCTGATCAAGACGGCACTTATCTGATTAATCGATTTGAATTTGAGATTCCTAATACGATCGTCCGCTATGGCTTTGATCGATTTGCCGCAGATTGGACTAAGCAAGACATGCAGGCTCAGCTGCGACGGTTAAAGCGCTTGGCAGAGCAGGTTTATCAAGGGCTGCAAAAAGTTTAGGGCGAATGTAGGTTGGGTGTAGCACAGCGAAACCCAACACTCACCTAGACCCTAGGATGTACTGTTACTTCCCTCGAAGATGGCTTTGTGTCGTTTATGATAATGTGTAGCTAGTTACGTAAGCATTTACATACTTATGGATTTCTACTCTCAAGTCGGCAAGGTGGCATTAGGTAGCCGTCTGCGGCGATTGAGCGAAACTTTTACAGAGGATGCTGCAAAGATCTATTCGCTCTACGAAACAAACTTAGACCCAAAGTGGTTTCCAGTTTTTTATGTGCTTTCCCATCAAGAAAGTGCATCTATCACTGAAATTGCTCAGAAGATCGGTCACTCACACCCGTCTGTAAGCCAAATTGTCAAAGAGATGAGCAAGAAAAAACTCGTCAAGATTGACAAAAGCGCTGAGGACGCAAGGGTAAGTGTTGTAAAACTTTCTGATATTGGAAAACAACTGATTCCTAACCTTGATAAACAGCAGCTTGATGTCACTCAAGTGGTTGAAGATCTCTTGGCAGAGATGCAGCATGACCTATGGAAAGCGATCGAGGAAGTTGAGTTTTTACTTGCGAATCAAAGCTTTTTTGAGCGGGTCAAAGAAATCCATAAGGTGCGTGAACGTCAGCAGGTTGAAATCATTGATTACAAATCAGAGTTTCACGATGAGTTTAAGCGCTTGAATTATGAGTGGATCGAAAAATATTTCAAGCTAGAAGAAGCTGACCGTCAATCCCTCAATCATCCTAACGAGAAGATTTTGGCAACTGGCGGACACATTTATATGGCTCGCTCTAATAGTGAGATAGTAGGAACATGCGCCCTGATCAAAGTGGATGATGATACCTATGAGTTAGCAAAGATGGCAGTCACCGAAACGGCTAAAGGTAAAGGAATCGGTTGGCTGTTAGGGCAAGCGGCGATCAACAAAGCACACGAATTAGGCGCAAAAACGGTGTTTCTAGAAAGTAATACTGCTTTAGCTCCTGCGATCAATCTTTACCAAAAGCTAGGGTTTCAAAAAGTGGTCAGACCGTCTTCACACTATGAGCGCTGCAATATTCAAATGGAGCTTAAACTCAACTAGCAAAACAGGTTTACAGCAACTAATGCAAAATCTGAGATAGAAACTTCTTCACTCGCTCATCTTTGGGATGATTGAAAAACTCATCAGGAGTTGTGTCTGTGAGCAAGTGTCCTTCTGCCAGGAAGATGACGCGATCGGCGACCTCACGAGCAAATCCGACTTCATGGGTGACACACACCATCGTCATGCCCGACTCTGCCAGTTTTCGCATTACGTCCAGCACCTCTCTCACCATTTCTGGGTCAAGCGCTGAGGTCGGTTCGTCAAACAACATTACTTTAGGACGCATAGCCAGGGCACGGGCGATCGCCACTCGCTGCTGCTGCCCACCTGAAAGCTGTCCTGGATACTTATTTGCCTGGTGAGAAATGCCGACGCGATCGAGCAAACTCATTCCCAGTTCTTCTGCGTCACTTGGGGACATTCCTCGCAGGTGAATTGGACCCAGCGTGATATTCTTCAACACACTCAGATGAGGAAACAGGTTGAACTGTTGAAATACCATGCCGACTTCTCGGCGCACCAGTTCAATTCCTTTGTTGTCGTGAGCGATCGCAATTCCATCAATTTCAATGCTGCCGCCCTGATAGGGTTCCAGTCCATTAAACGTGCGAATAAAGGTAGATTTGCCAGACCCCGATGGACCCATTAGCACAACCACTTCACCCTTATTCACCGTCAGGCTCACTCCCTTAAGCACGTGAAACCCGTTGCCGTACCATTTCTCTACATCTTTGGCGACGATGATAGGTTCAGTGCCCAAGGTTGCCGTACTTGCTGCATTGATTTGAGGCTCAAAAGATGTCATGCCTGATGTGCTCCTGTTTTAAGGATGAGTGCGATCGCCATCGGTCATTTAGCTCGCGAGACTGGTCGGTAACGGTTCACCAAACCATTGAACCGAGATTTCGTTTAAGCGCCCAGACTGCTTTAAGTCAGCGATGATAGTGTTGATTTCTGTTAAAAACTCTGTGTCACCCTTACGCACGCCCACGTAGCAAGGAGAGTCTTTCATGATGAATTTGCTCTCAATCTGCTGATCGGGGTTATCACGAATCAATTTGGCAGCTACTACGTTGCCGGTTGCAATCAGTTCAACCTGTCCAGAGACCAGGGCAGAAGCCGTTAAGCTGTTGCTGGCAAAGCGTTTGACCTCAACTGTTCCAGTGGGTAGCTTGGAAATTTCTAGATCTTCCAGAGAACCTTGTGAAACGCCTATCGTCTGCCCATTCAGTTCTTCAAGCGAAGAAACCTGAATATCCGGGCCGCCGTAGACTCCAGAAAAGAAGGGAGCATACGGTTCAGAGAAGTCGATAATCACTTCACGGTCAGCGTTTTTTCCTAAGCTGGAAATGACCATGTCGGCGCGATCGGTCTGCAAAAACGGAATCCGGTAGTTCCCTACAACCGGAACTAGCTGTAGCTCAATCCCCAGCCCTTTAGCCATTTCATTCGCCACATCAATGTCATAGCCTTGTAGCTGCATCGTGGTGTTGACCGCACCAAAAGGAGGGAAGTCATCGGGAACCGCAACTCTGACGGTGCCCCTTTCCATAATTCTGCTCAGGGTTGAACCGTCTGCATGGGGCAAGACAATTTCTTCAGCTTCAATGGTGGCTAGCGATCGCACCGAAGCGGTGTCTTCTCCAGCAGAGCAGGACGCAATACTTATCGTGATTAACAAACTGGTGAAAAACAAAGCCAACACTCGTCGCAGCTTTGTGTAAAACAGTGCCTTTAACAAATCCCAAACCATTTTTAGCGCTCCCTGCTCAGGCTTTGTAGCTCAGTTTTCGCTCTAAGTGCTGGCTCCAAGTCGAAAGGGGATAGCACAACAGAAAATAGATCACCCCTGCCAGCGAGAAAATCAGCAGGGATTGCAAAGTCACATTGTTAATCTGAGTTGCGGCGCGAGACAGTTCGGTAAATCCGATAATGGAAGCCAGCGAAGTTCCCTTAATCACCTGCACCAGAAAGCCAACTGTGGGAGCAACTGACAGCCTTACTGCCTGGGGCAAAATGATCAGCTGAAGCTGTTTGAAATAGCCAAACCCGATTGCAGAACCCGCTTCCCATTGCCCTTGAGGAAGGGCTTCAATCGAACCTCGCCAGATGTCTGCTAAAAATGCACTGGTAAATCCAGTAAGTGCTAGGGTTGCTGCTTGCAGCGGTGATAGGTTGATGCCAAAAGCGACCGATAGCCCAAAAAATGCCAGGAATAGTTGCAGCAGCAGAGGTGTACCTTGAAAAAATTCAATGTATACCCAACTGATTCCCCTGAGCCACTTATTTGAAGAAATCCGCATTAAGGTAATCGCAGCCCCAACAATACCTCCACCGATGAAGGCAATCAGGGACAAAATAACTGTCCACTTTGCAGCAATTAGAAGATTAATAAAAATTCGAGAGACAGTAAATTCGTCCATCTTTTTTAGCTTTTGTGCTCAAATATCTTACTTAGCGTCTGTACTTAGCAAACTCAAAGAATCGTCTTTCAATTAGAAAAGACAAGAGCTTGATTAACCAAACAATTGCTAGATAGATCAGGGCGATCGTGAAATAGATTTCAAAGCTGCGAAAGGTACGAGCGTTTAGATAATCTCCAGCGAAGGTCAAATCCTCTGCCGCAATTTGTGAGACAACGCTCGTAAACAAGACTGCCAAAATTACCTGCCCAATTAAGGCGGGATAAACATTAGCTAACGCAGGCGGCAAAACAATGTAGCGAAACACCGCTAACTTCTTAAACCCGATCGCCAATCCTGCTTCGATTTGTCCCTTGGCAATGCTTTGTACTCCTGCCCGCACAATTTCGGTTGAATAAGCTCCAAAGTTAACCGCTAGTGAGAAAATCGCAGCTTGCTCTGCGGATAACTTAAGCCCCAAATTGGGCAGTCCGAAGAAGATGAAAAAAAGCTGAATCAGGTAGGGTGTATTTCGAATAATCTCAACGTAGGCAAGCGCAATTCCATCTAAAATGCGATTTTCAGAAGTTCTAAAGGCTGCACCAATGATGCCAATGATTAAGCCAAAGGTAATGGCTAATAACGATATCTTGAAAGTCAACCAGGCTCCAGCCAGTAAAACTCCAGCGTTATCCCAAATGACTCCAAAGTCGAATGCGTAATTCATTTCAAAGCACCGCAGATCTTAAGGATCTAAAGTTTGCTGACTGACTCTGAATCAAACTTTTTAATCAAACAGTTCAGCAGCTATTTGCAGCTTATAGAAACATAGTGACCAATCTGCTTTTGTACCTTGAAATACAGAGTGAAATTTATACAATAATCTTTACGACTTTGAATAAATTTAGGATTACCACTCAGCAGATTTAGGAATCGTCACTAATCCGCTTTAGTAATTGGCGTAGCATTGAGGCATCTTCTGCATCGGGTGTGTTGTCCAGGTAATATTCCAGATCTTGACTGGCTTCTATCCAGCGACCTGTGTGGTAGTAAACCACGCCACGATCGCGCCTCTCTCCGATCGCATCGGGAAACAGCAACAAAATTCTCTCAATCGCTGCCAAGGCTTTGGGTATTTCTCCACGATTCAGGTAGAGCATTTTGAGATTGGTCAGCATTCGCGCCAAAAAATTTTTAGGGGCGATCGCCTCGACAAATTCTGGCTGCAATTCTACGGGTTTGCCGTAAAGTTGGCTTAGTCGCTCTTCACAGTCCGCCGGAAACAAAATTTCCCCTTGATAAAACGGATCGACAAACACCTCCATCTCATCCAAGGCAGGACGAATCAGGAAATGTCCGGGCATTCCCACTCCCACCATTGGAAAGTCAAGCCGTTGGGCAATTTCGAGATAAACCAGAGAGAGCGTAATCGGAATTCCGGTGCGGCGATCGATTACCTGGTTCAAATAACTGTTGCGGGGATCGTAGTAATCTTCAACATTCCCTACAAATTTTAAATCTTCGTAAAGGTATTGGTTGATCGTTTTAATAATTCGCAGCGGGTACTGCTCTTTAGGTAAAAGCTCCTCGACTTCTGCCGCCATTGTATCTAGCGCGTTGGTGTATTCTTCTGCGTCCAGGTCTGGATATTCTTCCTGAGCAATGTAGAGTGCAGCTCTGGAGAGGGCGATCGCCTCGTCAGGTTGGCGAATCTCCTGGTAAAAAAGCTGGCGTGCGCGGGGGAAGTCCATGATAGAGATTAAGGATTAAGGTTTGGATAGGGGCTAGGGAAAGCATTTTGTTCATACCTATTCCCATGCTATCTACTTCATCCTTTATCCTTCATCCTCCCTAGCCCCTGTCCCTCTTCATAGTCGCCTCCGGAGCCGTATTTCCAGGCATCTAGCCAGCGATGAAAGTAGTATTGCTGGGTTGAAGTCAGCGTTCTTGTCCAGGGTTCTACCATTTGTCCGAGAGGGGAAAGAAGGCTGTAAATGCCGAGGTTTGAGTAGTGGATTGTCCAATCTAACAGAGCAGGCAAGCCCACATGAGGAATGACGCGTAGGACTACGCCAGGGTGAAATAGTGCAGTTCTCAGTATTGCTTGGGAGAGCGCAGGAAATTGCACAACGTCTTGTAGAAAAGGCTTGAGAACGCGATCGCCAAGCTGATCCATTTGCTCAAATACAGCCGAGAGCAGGGCATTGATTTGGTCGGGATCAAGTTTTTGGTTGACTCCAGCGCTCATCGCCCGTTGAAATAGCCAGGTGACGGACAGGTTCGGTTGGTAGGGCTGGAGTAAGGCTAAGGCAGAGCGATCAAGCAAATCAGCCTGGAGTGCCTGATTGATGCCTTCGTTCAAACGTCTCAGATGGCGAATCATTGCGCCAAAGCCACCAAAGCTGAGGGGGGATTGGCTGCCGCTGCTGTCACCGATGGGCAGGATGCGATCGCCCACTGGCTGTAAAGGACTTTGCCTATAGCAGGGGAAGAATCCAAACAATGCCCGCTGAAAAGTTAACTGTTCCAACTCAACGTTTTGATATTCCGGCAAAAGGCGCAGGTAATCTTCAAACAAGTCTTCTAAACTGGGGCGATCGGTATGGGCATCCAGGTAAGTAAACAGATAGGTCGTTCTGCCATCACGGGCAGGAAAGGCTTCCCAAAAATACTGGCACTGGTTTTGCAGCGGTGTGAAAGAAGCAAACAGGTCGCCCGTAGGGTTTTCTGGAAATCCCTGAGCGCAACTGCCAACGACCAGACAAACGGCATCTGGTTTTTGTCCCTTTCGCACCTGTTGGGAAATGGGTGAGAAGTGCCCCATCGCGTCTAACAGCAAACGGCTGGTAAACCCTTCTCCTGCTGACACATTCACCCCATTCGGATGAATGGTAGCTGAGCTAAACGCGGTGTGTTCAAAAAGCTGTCCACCAGCCGCTAAAAATTTTGCTTTTAAGGTATCCAGCAGGTAAACGGGATCAACGCCGATGTTGAGAACATCTTTAACCTGAAGCTCAACCCCATCCAGGAATCGGATGCAGGCAGGATTGTATTGGGTGGCGATCGCTCTTTCCAATTCCTCCTGGCTCAGCAACTCTAACTCCGCCAGCACTTCTAGCTCTTTGAGTGAAATATTCCACTCCTGATCGCGCCCGCGCAAAATTCCCCGCTCTAAAACTGCTGCGCGCCAACCCCGCTGAGCTAGGGCGCAGCCCAGCATAATTCCTAAGGTGCCGCCGCAAACGACCACGTCCCAATCCACGCTTTGCAGCGGTTCAGCACTCGTTTCAACCACTGAAGTAGCTGGAATTTCGTCTTGTTTATAGCTTTGCCACAGCCGATCGGCATGGCGCAGCCCACCCAACACGTCGCCAGGTAACTGCGAGAGAATTTCTTCGGTCAGGGTCATAGGAATTTAGGTAGCGCAGCAATATCAGCATCCTAAGGCGATCGCCGCATTTTGTCCGCCAAAGCCAAAGCTAAGGCAAAGGGCGTTTTGAATCGTCACGCGGCGAGGTTCGATAACTAAATCGAGAGCAAACTCTGGCTGACTCAAGCCAACACAGGGTGGCAATATTTGATGCTTTAGCGCCATTAAGCAAAAGGCAATTCCTAATGCCCCGGAAGCGCCTAGGGTATGCCCCGTCGAGCCTTTGGTAGAACTGACGGGCACTCCTTTGGGAAAAATTCGCTGAATTAAGCGGGCCTCGTTGCGGTCGTTTAGCTGAGTTGCCGTACCGTGAGCGTGAATGTAGCCGATCGCCTCTGGAGTTAAGCCACTTCGCTCCAGACATTGCTTAATGGCGATCGCTCCTTCTCGCCCATCGGGATCAGGAGCGCTGACGTGATAGCCATCTGCCGTCAAGCCAAAACCGAGAATGCGTCCGTAGACCTTTGCCGCTCGCTTTTTAGCTGACTCTGCCGTTTCCAGCACAAAGACTGCGCCACCTTCCCCTAGCGCCAGTCCTTCTCGATAGCGATCAAAGGGATAAGCTCCAGTTTGAGCCAGTGCCCCAACCTGAGTAAAGCCAGCCAAGGTGAGCGGCGTGATAGGGGCTTCGACAGCTCCGGCGATCGCCCTTTCGCACTGCCCGGTTTGAATCAGTTCAAAAGCTTGAGCGATCGCCCACAGTCCCGTTGCACAGGCCGCCATTGGGGATAGCACTGGTCCAACTGCGCCTACCTGATGGGCGGTGGCGATCGCCGCTGCATTGGGTAATGTTTCCAGCCAATTTTCAATTCCGTTTTGTCTGGATCGCGCCAGCTTTTCCCACTGCGCCTGCTGTCCCCGACTTGACCCGACGACAATCCCACAATCGGTTAAAGGAGGCTCCAGTTCAGCATCCTGGAGAGCGGCGATCGCCACTCGCACTAGAGGCAACAGCGCACTAGGAGAATTGCCAATTAGCGCTAGAGGACGTGGAGCTAATTCGGGAAAGGGCTGCTGGAGGCAGATTGCGGTTTCTTTAGAGAGCGATCGCCTCCAGGTTTGCTCCAGATTTCCTAACGCTGAAACTAGCCCAATTCCTGTAACTACAACTTCCACCGCAAAGGACTACTGGGGCTCCTCGGTAGGTGCATCGGTTGAAGCTGCGGCTCCGCCACCTTGCAGGTTCTCTGCTCCGGCGGTGACTCTAGCAGACTCGATGCGATCGCCCTGCTGAATCTGATCTACTGCATCCATCCCTTCAGTCACATAGCCAAACACGGCATAGCTACCATCGAGGAAACTCAGATCAGACAACGCAAAATAAAACTGAGACGAAGCCGAATCCGGCAAATTAGACCGAGCCATCGCCACAGCACCACGCGTGTGCTTTAACACAGGTTGTGCGCCACCCGGATCGAGAGTTTGGCTATAGACAGGTTCCTCTGTGCCTTCTGGCTTGATTTCTAAAGGAATGTAACGGGGTGCAGAAGTATCCGGGTCAATAAAACCGCCCGTTCCCAGCTGCTCCGCTGGGAAATTTGGATCGCTGCCTTGCGGGTCGCCCCCCTGCACCACAAACGGCTCTGGCTGCTTCACGACGCGGTGAAATGTTAACCCGTCATAAACTCCACGCTGTACAAGGTCAACAAAATTTCCCGCTGTAATGGGTGCATTGGTTCCGTCTACCTGAATCGTAATAGTTGAACCATTAACAACCATTTCAACCGTTGCCTCACCTTCCAGGCGGGGCAAGTCCGCCGCTTGAGGGCTTGCCTCAACCGCCGGAACAGAGGCAGTTTCGGTCGCAGCAGGATCTGTCGTTGAGGTCGTATCTGCTGCGGGCGAACATCCTCCAACCAGCAGAGCCACCACGACAAAAACTGATACAACCCATTGATTAATCATGATTTTCATTCTTATCAACCAAACTCTTAATGAAAAGCCCTTTCACTACTCGCGCTTTATAGCCCTTCCAAAGGCACACCGAGAAAACGAGCTAACTCAGCTCCCTGATTTTCTAAATCAGACAGTGGCAATGGCTGCCCCACTCTAGTTAGTGGCGTTTCTCCCTTACCCTGGACGCGTAGATAGAGTGCACGACGAGGGTTCAACCCTTCCTTAATGTCAGCTCGAATTGCCTGCACATCCTCTAGGGGATAAGACACCTCAATTCGGCGGTTTTTTCCTGGGAATCCCCATCGGAACACGGTGGCCAACCCAGTCTCTCGGTTAAATTCGTTATACCCACCGCCTACATCCCAGGTAATAATTAGCCAGAGGTAAGCTCCCAACAGCAGACCCAGCGTTCCATACAAACCCATTACGAGTCCCTGTGGAATAAAAATCAGCTGAGTGGGATCGGAAAAGGGCAGCAGGTTGACTTGGAAATAGCTAGAAATTCCAGACAGCAGAAAGCCAGTGGCACCAACGGTGATCACAGTTGCCCACCAGTAGTTGCTGAGACGACGCGACCCCAAAACTTGCTGACGGAATATTTTGTCTTTGTCGGTTGTAGATACGGTTTGTGTAGCCATGATGATCCGCTCAGGTTCGATGAAGTCGGTTCAGAATTAGAGGAAACGTTCAGTCCCCATTATCTAACCTCAAGGGAGTTGTGACATGGAACAAGGCGATAAGACAGGATTTTTCACAAATCTGTTGCTGAGATTATCGTGTCAGATTGTAAAAATTTTCATATATCCCTATCATATAGAAACGTTAAATCCTATCCGGTAACACCCGTCGGTTGCTCGTCAAAGAGCAGGCGTGAAAGGTGCGCTGATCGAAGAGTCAGCTATTTAGCATCTGCCGACGCTAAATTAAAAGTCCGCCTTTTCTACTAGCAGAGTCTCTTTTACGGTAGTAAAAGAGTTATTCTGCCGCCCTTTTGAGGATTTGATGAATATTAAGAGGTTATGAAATGACCATAGCAATGGGGCGCGCCCAAGCGGAACGAGGATGGTTTGACGTCCTCGACGACTGGCTCAAGCGCGACAGATTCGTCTTCATCGGCTGGTCTGGTCTTTTGCTCTT
>NZ_JACJPJ010000103.1:0-49525 GCF_014696015.1 Oculatella sp. FACHB-28
GTCAGCTTCAGGTGAGGTCGAATGCAGTTGTCGAGTTCTGGGGCGTACTTCAGCACCCAACGGTTGATTGTCGAGTGATCCACTTCCACCCCCCGTTCCTGCATCATCTCCTCCAGGTCTCAGTAGCTCAAGCAATAGCGGCAGTACCACCGTACATTCAGCAGGATGATTTCTGGCAAAAAGTGCCGCCACTTAAACACAGCAGGAGTAGACATCGGAGGAAGAGAAGGCAAGGTTAGTCCTATCAACCTTATCACCCATCGGTTTTTGCGACACAACCCGTGCAATTGCAATTCTGATTCATTCAGCGGTTTGTCTACGAGCCAACTGAGCAAACAATCCTGGCTGATTTGCTAGTTCTTCAAATTTTCCCTGTTGTACAACTCGTCCGGCTTGCATAACATAAATGCGATCGGCATAACGAATGGTGCTGAGGCGATGAGCAATGACAACACGAGTAACTTTGAGTTGATCTAAGCTCTGACTCACGATCGCCTGTGTCTTATTATCCAAGGCGCTTGTGGCTTCGTCAAACAGTAAAATCTGAGGCTTTAAAGCTAATGCACGGGCAATCACCAGTCGTTGCCGTTGTCCACCGGAAAGGTTCGTTCCACCTTCACTCACAAGCGTATGCATCTGCATGGGCATGGCTCTTATATCCTCTGCAAATCCACTCATTTTCGCCGCAGTCCACGCTTCATCTAAGGTAATTAGGGCACCGCTGGCAATGTTTTCAAAGATTGAGCCTGCGTTAATTCGGCTATTTTGCAACACCACACCTAACTGACGGCGCACGGCCATCACATCCAGTCCCATCAAATCTTGTCCGTCATAGTAGATCGTGCCAGAGATAGGCGTTTCAAAGCCTAGCAACAGTCGCATGACGGTTGATTTGCCGCTGCCCGATGGTCCGACTAGTGCAATAAATTCACCTGGTTGGGCAGAGATACAGACACTATCAAGGTTGAGGGGACCATCTTCGCGATAGCGGAAGGATATATGGTCAATTTGAACGTTGCCAGATAGCCGTCCGGGGTTAGCTTTGTTGAGGTCAATTTCGGGTTCAGCAGTTAGGATAGATTGCGATCGCTGCCACAGGGGAATCACATCCAGCACTTCAATCAATGTATTGCTGAGACTGGTGACTCCTCCAATAAACGTGCCAAACGCGACGCTAAACGCCAGAAAAGATCCGGTTGATAGCCCACTATCGCTGCCAAAAGACTGAGTTGGATCAATCAACGTGCTGGCTAACCCAAATAGCATCACTGTCGTGAGAGTTGGCAACACCGTGTTGAACAACACAACCATGTCCTCTAAACGCTGTGTGCTGGCTACAAGCTGAAGCTGTTTTACATATTTTTGTCCCCAATGGGCAAAAGCGCGTTCTTCAACCCCGGCAATTCGCAGCTTAGGAACCGCATTGATCAGTTGCACCATCAACCCAAAAAGGTCACCTTCAAGCTCCATTAGAGGGCGATTTTTGCGAATGATTAGGGAACCAGAAATGGTGGTAAAAGTGACAATCACTGCGGCTAGCACCAGTGCCAGAGTTGCCAATCTAGAGCTGTAGTAAAACAACAGTCCCAAATTCAATAGTGAGAAAAATCCAGCAAAGATACTTTGTAGGGCAGTACCACTAAGCTTGCGCCGGATTGCACCAATGCCGGATACGCGCGAGTTTAAATCACCGATGGAATATTCTCGAAAAAAGGAGGTTTTTAGCTTGAGTAGACGATCCCAGACAGCAGCCTGTAGAGATGCATCGGATAACGTTTCAATTCGCATGGAGGCGATCGCCTGCGCCAGTTGAAAGCTTGCCCCACCAAAGGCGGCCGCTAGTAGCCCTAACCCAATCTGCACCAGTAAACCTGAGTTGCCATAGGGAATCGCATTATCAATTAAAACGGCTGTAGCCTGTGGCACCAGCATTCCTAACAACGTTGCAGCTACGCCCGTCAGCAGAATCGCAATCACATCGGACGTGCGCCCTTGCAACGTGAATTTGAGCAAACTAATGGCATTCAACACGCCATCAGGCAAGGGTCTATAGAAGACAAACGCAACGGGATCGATAGTCTGTGCAACAGACTGATCGACTGGAACTCTAGCAGAGGCAGATTTAGAACCCTTCGTCGTTGAAACATCGGCTTCAGCTAAACCTGTCCATGCCGGATCAAACAGTTCGTACTGGGCATTTCCAACGGGCAACAGTGCGACAGGTCGTTTATCCTCAACGGTGTAAGCCAGAAGTGGGCCGCTATCCATCTTCCACCAGTTGTTTCGCAGCAAAACTCGCCGCAAACGTAAGCGAGAAGAACGGGCGATCGCCTCCAAAGGTTCCTTTAATCGCTTCAGATCTTCCGATCTAGCAGGTGGCTGAATAGTTACTCCCAGTGCCTTACCCACTGCTCCTGCTGCAATTAACAAAGGAGTATCTGCCTCAAAAAAACTCTCTGTCCTAGGATGTAACACTGACGCAAGCTGATGGATCGTTTGCTGCGTCAGTTGTCGGTTAAGCTGCTGCCTTGCCTCAAATCGAGCTAACGTTTGCTGAGTCTCGTGTTCTCCAATCAGTTCAACAGAACAGAGAAAATAGTGATGCAGTTGAGCCAGCCCCTTTAGCAAAACATCCCAACTTTCAACCTCGGCTGTGCCTCTAGAAAACAGTTCAAGGTGATCGGCTGCTTCTAACCAGGCTCCATTTCCAATAGGAAAACAGCCTGTTTCTGGATCTAAAACCAGGTCTGAATGACCCAACCAGAGCATCTTTCCTTGCTGGACTCTCACCCACAGGACCTGGTCGGGAGAAGGCTGAAATATTTGCCCTTCCATCAGGGAAAGGTATTGCATATCAGGAGTAATTCCAGCGGCCTTTGGCTGAGTTAGTCCCTCCACCTGACCAAGTTTGTGAATCCAGTTGTCGAGGAGGAAGTGGGGATCGGGGATTGAAGACTGGGAGAGTACGGGAGTGGGAGGGTATGGAATTGGCAGAAGCTCTGTAGGTTCGAGCGGAACTGCGATCATGCCGAGTGAGTTACAGTCTGGACGAGATGCAATGCCAAAAAGAGCTTCACCGGGGTAAATGTTGAATAGGTAGTGGCGATCGCCCTCTGCCTCACCATTTTTGATTGGCACCGCAAACAGTGCCAAAGAGCCTGACTGAACCAGCCAAACCGTTTGAGGGTCGTTTAATAACAGGGGTTGATTGCCTGTAATTTGGTGCAAACTTGTGTCAATCTGCTGTAGCTTCATGAAGCACCCTCCGCGTTGCGAATGAGTTGAGCATAATGTCCAGGTTGTTGCCACAGTTCTTCATGGGTACCGCGTTGCACAACCTTGCCGCGTTCTAAAACAATAATTTCGTCAGAGTCTCGAATGGTGCTTAACCGATGCGCCACAATCAAACAGGTACAGCCCCGTTGCCGCAATTTTTGGTCAATCATTTTCTCGGTTTCTGTATCCAGGGCACTGGTGGCTTCATCCATAATCAGAATTGACGGATTGTTGACCAGCGCTCTAGCAATCTCAAGCCGCTGTCGCTGTCCACCACTTAAATTCACCGCACCCTCCAACAGTTGAGCATCATAGCCACCGGGAATTGAGAGGATCACTTCATGAATTGCTGCATCCTGACAAGCCCGATGTAAGGCGCGATCGGGAACTGTGGTATCCCACAGGGTTAAGTTCTCGCGAATGGTGCCTGCAAATAGGAGAATATCCTGTTCTACAACTGCGATCGAATTGGTGAGTACAGAACGGGAAATATCATTTCTAGCAACTCCGTCAAACCGGATTTCTCCTGACCAGGCATCATAGAGTCCAGCAATTACTTTAGCGAGGGTTGACTTACCGGAGCCACTTCCTCCTACAAAAGCAATTCGCTGTCCCGGCTTAATAGAAAGGTTGAAATTCTCAATTAGCGGCGGTTCAAGCGGGCTGTAGCCGAAGGTAAGGTCTTTTAGATCAATGTAACCGTGCAGACGAGGAGAAAAGGGTGAAGGATGAAGGATGAGAGATGAAGGGGGAGGGGGGGAATCTTGTTCTTGTAACTGGGGATCAACTTCGTTAGTTAATACGTCGTCCAGGCGCTGTAGGTTCCCCTGTAAGGTTTGCAGAGTGCTGCCAAATTGGACGAGACGATTGACGGGTTGCTGAAAGCTTTGCATCAGGAGTTGAAAGGCGACTAGCATCCCAATACTTAAGCTGCCGTTGATCACGCGCCATCCACCGATCATCAATAGCGAAGCAGCCGTGAGTGCCGAAAGGAGAGTAGGCAATAATCCTAAAACGCGGTTGATTAAACCTAACTCTTGCTGAGCGTTGATTGCCTTGGTGTAATAGCCCACCCAACGAGCAAAAAAGTCTGACTCTAAGCCAGAAGCTTTGAGCGTTTCCATGCTCTGTAAGCCTGCGATCGCAATTCCCGATGCTTTGCCGTATTCCTGCACCAGTCGCAGGTTTGCATCGACGCGCTGACGCGATACCCACTGTAAAGTGAGTACATTCACAACGGCAAAGAAAATCACAATCAGGGTTAAGACGACGTCATATTGGAACATGGCGATCGCAAAAAAGATCACCATGAAGGCGCTGATTACTGTGATCGTCAGACGACCCGACATTACATCTGCTACATCATCATTGAGTCGAATCCGGTTGCTGATCTCTCCGGCAAACCGCTGGGCATAAAAGCTGACGGGTAAACGTAAAACGTGCCAGACAAATCGACTGGATAAACTCACCGATAGCTTAATCTTTAAGCCACGCAAATACCGTAGCTGCAACAGGGTAAGCAAGCCCTGAAGGCATATCGTGATCATCATGCCAAACAATAAGTAAGGCAACCACTCAGGTCGGTTGCCCATTAGGACATTGTCCACAAAGATCTGGCTAAACGCAGGAATCACTAGACTTGGCAGCACCAGTAAAAAGCTTGCCAGGATGCAGTAGAGCAATGCCCCAACCGAATTGCGGAGACGGCTTCCTAATGCCAAAGTGAGACTGGGTTTTTGTCCCCCTGGCTGAAATTCTTCGCTCGGCTCCATCACCAAAACGACCCCGGTATATCCTTCATCAAATTCCTGATAGGAAACTCTTCTAGGTCCGACGGCTGGATCATTGAGATAAACTCGGTCTTTGTCAAATCCCTCAACCACTAAAAAGTGATTGAAGTGCCAGAAAACAATAAAAGGGAAACGCAGTTGTGACAAGCTTTCTAGCGACTTCTTAAAACCTTTGGCAACCATGCCATAGTTTCTGGCCGCCTTAAGGACGTTGGCGGCTGTCACCCCATCTCGCGAAACACCACAGGCTTGTCGTAGCTCTGCCAGCGGCACAATTCGGTTGTAATAGCCTAAGACAATTCCTAAAGCCGCAGCCCCGCACTCAACGGCCTCCATCTGTAAAACTGTGGGTGTTTTGACTCGGCTCTTTTGCCCCTTTAGTGACTGTTGCAGAGAGGCTAAAGGGTTGATAAACATCAGTGAGACACCTCAAGAAATGGAAATACAAAGGTGATGGGTGCTTTCTCTGCTAGGGTGATGCGGGCGATCGCACTCATTCCGGGAGCCAGCGTTAACCGTATACCTCTTGCAGAAGACCACCGATAGCCGCTTGCAGTGGCAGGATCGGGTTCCAGTTCAGCAACGACTTCTACTAAATTTTCTTGATCCGTAATGCCGGACTGACGAGCCGCATCTAAAGTGGTGACAGATGGTTCTGAAACAGATTTAATCCGAGCAACCAAGCCGTCGGTTTGTTCAGAGCCGATGGTGTCAGGCACCAGCATAATCTCCATTCCAGGTTGAATCTGCTTCGCTTCATCGCTACCAAAATAGGTTAATCCCACTAGTTCATTAGAGGATTGGGTTGGGTGAACGAGGATTCCTTTACCCACTGCGGTAATTGGAATCCGTCCAAAGAAACCCCAAACCAGCGCCAACGCCATCAAGGAAGCCAGAGATGCCAGAGGTAGCCAACTCTTAGGGCTAACAACTTGCATCAGTTGATCCAACTGCTCTGGAGAAGATAATCGCTCCAGGGACTCCTTTCTAAAAATGCTGGTTTTTGACTGCTCACTCATGGCTTTATTTGATGGCTCCGTTCAGTGACTCGCTTTAAGTTACACCCAACCGTTTCAACATCCAGTTAAATCGAGCTGCCCCTTGAGAAACCTGTTGCAACGAATCAAGGTCTAGCTCATCCTCATATTCAACGTCTTCATCCATCTCCTGATGCTGACTGTAGTTGCTCTTATTGCAGCCCAGACGACTCATCACGGTTTGCAGACTATTAGAAAGTTGAAGGGCAAGGACTCGGTAAAAGCGAGAGGCAAAACTCATGTCTTGCTGAAGTTTGACAGCAAGTACCTGACGAGGAATAGATAAAACAAGAGAGTGATTGACCGCTCTAACCGTAACCGCTGGGGGGCGAAAATCTACAAAAGAGCTAGCGCCACTAATTTCACCCCGAGTTAGGTTAGCGATCGGCTTCTCACGAGGAGCCTTCCCCTGACTTTTAAAGCAAAGGGTGAGAGGGTTATAATCTCCTTCGGGAGAGGAAATCAGTAGAAGACCATCCAGAATGAAATACAGCGCCTCAACGGGTCTACCGGCTTGGAGTAAGACTTCATTCGGAGAAAGGCTTTTGATTTCACCCACGGCAACCAACCAGTCTGCATCACTATCCCGAAGCTCTCCAAACACAAAGAGAGCTTCTTTCATCGGTTGTTCGGTGATGGCTTGCACCTGACCTGGCATCTCGAAGATTTGCCGCAGCCGTTCAGAGAGCATCAGGGCGATCGCCCGATAAAAATGGGTACTAAAGTTAATGTCCTGTTCTAGTTTGTCTATTAACCGTTGCCGAGGAATTGCCAGTACTAACGAATTCACATCTGCTTTAACAATTGCTGGCATAAAACATAAATCAAATAAGGATGTTTCACCCACAATCTCGCCGCGTGATAAACGAGTAATTTCTCGATCCTGACAATCACTCTCTGCAACAGTTACAACATGATCGGTAGAAGTACTTTTAGCGTTGGGAATTACGATCGTTAACGCTCCATCTAACAACAGATAAATCACCTCTGGATCTCTGCAAAGCTGGACAAGCACAGTTCCGGCGTTGATCTGCTCTTGACGACCCGCAGCGATCATCCAGTTAATGTCGGCGTTGCTTAATTCGCTGAGTAAGACTTCTGCCATGAGGTGATTGGTGCGAGTTTGATAGCCACATTATTACGGATTAGAAGTGAGGAAACTAGAGGAGATAAAGCTGATCCAACGTTCTGCCAACATTTATCCAACATCTTGCCAACATTTGTCCAACACACAAGCCTTCAGTGTTTGAGGGTTTCGGGCTACTCTAGAGAAGTGATGAGAGAGCTTGAATTGATTGCAGCTCTCACCAGTCATTTCCCTAACTGGAGGACATATCCTAATGAGTCAGCAAGAACCCAAAAAAGAAGAGCAGCTTTCAGATACAGAACTAGAAGGTGTGTCCGGTGGACTGACACAGCGGTTTGAAGATGCTCGCCTAGAGAATCTGGACAAAGGACTTCAACCTGAAGGAGAACTGTCCGAAGATCAGTTGAAAACTGTTGCAGGTGGATTGAACGAGCGATTTGAAGATGCTCGTCAGGAAAACTTGGACAGCTAGTTTTGGTTTACTCGTAGGTTGAGAAGGTAGTTAGTGCCTAGCCCTTTTTAACCTACAAATCTTGATTCGGCAGTTTGTACTGCTAGTAGACTTCAATTAGTTTCTGATTTCTACGGGTCTGTATGCCTGTCGGGGAACGGTGCAATGCCGTTCCCCACACTTTAACTTGTGTACTTTTTCTTAAGTTAGAGCCTAACTTTACTATCTTTGCTTCTTTTTCCCTCGTACTTGAGGTAGATTCTTGAGCAGTAATAGTCAGAGGTAAACCCTGATGACTGCTGAAGAAGCATTGGAGATAATAGAACAAATTTTGCCTCCAGGTAGTTTAACCGCTGCACAGGAGTTAGTATTTCGGCGATCTTGGCTGGGTGAAGAATATCCTGCGATCGCCCGTGAAGCTGGATATGACTATAGTTATATCCGAGATATTGGCGCACAACTGTGGCGATCGCTCTCCAAAGCCTTGAAAGAACCCGTTAAGAAGAAAAACTTTCGCGCCTTATTGCAACAGCGGTTCAATCTGCAACCGTTGCATTTGAAGCAGGCGATTGATCCTAATCTAACTGTGCTTTCTGATATTCCAGAGTTTCCTGGAGGTGCAGTACGACTTCACTCCCAGTTCTACATTGAGCATCCTGCTATTCAAGCAAAAGCTTATGCAGAAATCGGCAAATCAGGAAGCTTATTGCGAATCAAAGCCTCCCAAAGAATGGGAAAAAGTTCCCTTTTGCTTCGCATCATTGACCAGGCTAAAACGCTAAATTACAACACGGTTAACCTGGACTTTAAGCAAACCGATAGTGATATCTTTTCCAGCCTGGATCGGTTTCTCCGGTGGTTTTGTATCCATGTGAGTCAGCAATTAGGGATAGAGCCCCGGTTAAACCAATATTGGCAAAAGGAAGCGGGTAGCAAGGCGAGCTGTACGCTTTACTGGACACGATATCTTCTGAGTCAATTAAACGCCCCTCTACTCCTGAGCTTTAACGACTTTGATTTCATTCTGACAGAGCATCCCAAACTTGCCTGGGAGTTTCTCATGCTGCTCCAGTCCTGGCACGAAGAAGCTAGACAGTCCAACGTTTTGCAAAAGCTGCGACTGGTGATAGTTCACTCCACTGATATTCACATTTCTCCGCAGCTAAGCGTATCTTCGCTCAACATGATCGGGTATCCCATTGAGCTACCAGAGCTTAATTTGTCACAGGTGCAAACCCTGGCTCAAAAGTATGGCTTAAACTGGGAAACCTCTAATTCAGCTCAAGAGCTAATTGATATGGTCGGAGGGCACCCCTATCTGCTGCAACTGGCGCTCTATCACCTCTGGACAGGAAGTGTAACCCTTGATCAGCTTTTGCAGGAAGCGCCTACGCTGACTGGCATATACAGCGATCATCTACAAAGCCTTTTAGTCACCTTACAGTCTTGTCTGGACTTGTCTAAGGGACTTGACCAAATTATCAAGGATGGTCAGACTACCCAAGTGAAGGTAGCCGCCAAACTGGAGAAGCTGGGACTGATCAAGCGGCAGGGTAATTTGCTCAAGCTCAGGTGCAAGCTCTATCACCTTTACTTTAGCGACCATTTGTCTCTCTTCTGCCTTTCTTGATTAACCGCCATCATCACAAAAATTGAGCCAATTCCAACCTCTTTATCCCTTCCCCTATTTCACCCTGCGAAGCTTGACGATTAAAGTCTAAGCGCATTAGGTGCAGCGTTGGAAATCGACGCCCCCCAGAACCTCGAAAACCGCATAATCTCGTTGACGTGTGTCGATCCCTCTCTCCATAAGGGTTTCGACGAATTTAAGCAGGCTTGATTCTCAATTAGATCTGCTTATTGACCATCAAATTGGGGGTGCGTCGATTTGACCGCTGAAACCCAATCGGGGTAATGCTTCCTGGACGAGGGGTTTCGCACCCCATTCCCCGCAAGGGGACGGAAACAACAAACTCTATAATTTGGTCAGTATCAATAAGTTGGCTCATGGATGTTTCACACCCCATTCCCCGCAAGGGGACGGAAACCAGGATTTAGAATAAACAGTAAATTCTGAATACCCTATCTTGTTGTTTCACACCCCATTCTCCGCAAGGGGACGGAAACACCTGCATGAAGATAGCCAGGTCAATCCAATCCTGCATCGTTTCAAACCCCATTCCCCTTACGGGGACGAAAACTTTAGGAGAAGAGTGAGGAAGACGGAAGACGGAGGAGAAGCCTTTAGAGATCACCGATACAAAGTGCGATCGCCTCTTTCCGTCCTCCGTCTTCCATTTATATAAATGGCGATCGCCGTAACGCATCAACGAGAGGCGATCGGTGCGTTACGCTGACGCTAACGGCACCCTAAACCAAGATTTCGGGTCTTTGACTGCTAGGTTAATAAGTTAGTGCCATTCAACCAGTGAAATTCTTTATACTTGACTAACCCTGCTGAGATGAGATTTAATGCTGCAATGCGACTTTGACAGAGTGAGTTCTGATCAGTTGCAGACCCAAAAATTTAGTCGCGCTGCCGAAAGTTGGTACCAGCAACTCCCGACAGCTAACCCTTTCGACTGTTCGAACCAGTCTGGGGGCTGAAGGTATTTTATCCCTATTTTCAGCCGCTCCAGCTTGTCATGACGTTTTGGGGCGGCTGAATTTTTGGGTTTTCCTCCCCGTTACTAGTTCAAGGAAAACCCATGACCTCCAACTTAATTACCCGTGCCGCAGCACCCACCCTGCTGCAACAGACTCCTGTGCCCGTTTCCACGCCACAGCTCCAGCCCTTGCCCCTGCGCTATCCCAACCGGGAACCGATTCGCCATTTGCTGATCGGCTCACCCACGCTCGTACAAAACACGATTCACCAGTTACACCACCTGCGCTACGCCGAGGTCGGTTTGTGGAGTTCAGAGATTCCCCCCTCCGACTCAGAAATCCGGCTGACGCTCAACCCCGGTGAGGTCTTGCGAATCTTGCTGCGCTACGTGGCGATCGCAGACATCCAGTAACGTGAGTTTCTAAGCTCACAATAGAGATCTGCGGCTTCTCAAAGAAGTCGCAGTTATTACTCAACAATACTGGTTGGAGGGGTTAGACTCACTCAGTCGGCGATCGCCACTGCATCTGCAAGGCAGCAAGTTTAACCTTACAGCGGGTTTCACTTGGATAAACCACAATCTTTTGTGAGGGCGAACGGCCGTTCGCCCCTACGATGTGGCGACTCATCTGAAAACGGCTGTAGATCGAATGATAAAAACCTACGTCAATGAGTGCTTGATTAAGCGGCAAGGCAACTTCTTATCCAAGCTGAAACTTGATACTAAACCCGTCTGTGGAGTAGCAGTATCGGTAGGGGCGAAGCATTCGGTCAGAATCCTTGCAGCTGAAGCACAATTCTTTTGCCGAATGCTTCGCCCGTACACCTAATAGTGCTTTTTCACTTGACTGCAATCTGTGCCAGTTCTAACTCCGTTTCTTCTGGCAATCGCACCTCTTGCTCAACCGTGAGCCCAGCGAGAAACTGGCGGTCTTCGGTAATGTGAGGCAGTTTCAGTTGCGAGTCTGTAATCCCCCGCTGCATCAGGCGTTGTCGCAGTGTGGCAAAGCTGCCCGGCGCTAAAATTCGCAGTCGGGGAGCAGGGACCTGGTCAGGACGCTTGTTGGCGTAGGAAAGGTGAATCTCCTTTAGCCTGAAATCAAATCGCTCTAGAAACGCTTGCGGGTTGCTGAGGATATAATTCGGCGTGAGTTCGATGTTCACCAGGTAATGAGCTGGAATTTCATCCTCTGATAGCGTGATGCAAAAGTCTTCGAGCGACAGTTTGAAATCTTGCTGAAGCCGCTGCATGACCTGAATGGCATGAAATTCTGTCGTTTTTTCTGTTGTTGAGGAAAGTAACCCGCCTAACCGATGCCGAAAGGCAATCAGAGGTGCTTTTTCGTGGAAGCCTAAAACCTCAACCACATCGCCGATGTCGTACCGATATAGCCCGTTGTAGTTGGTCACCAAAACGCGGTAGCGCTCATGTGGCTTGACTTCTTCGGCTAAGAGTGTTTTGGGCTGGTCTACATGCCACTGGTCCTCAGGAATGAATTCGTAGAAGGCATTTTCGATCGCCAAAATTGCATTGTCGTTGTTGAATTCGTAATAGGTGCCAAACGCGCTTTCTGAGGAGGCATAGATGCCGCCAAAGACAGGAGTATCACCAAAGTAACTGGGGAACCGCTCAAAGTAGAAGTTTGATGTGCCGCCCCGTGCCGTGATGATAAACGAGAGATTTGGCCAGACCAATTCTGGAGTCAGGCGACCTTCGGTTTTAAGGATTTGTCGCAGCTCAGCGGCTCGTTCTGGAGTAGCTGAAAAGAGCTGTTCTAACTTGGCTCGTAATTCAGGTTCGAGGTTGAGCCACGGGGCGATCGCCCCTGTCTCCAAATCTCGAATTAAATCTTCAGCGTAGGATTCCAGATAGTCACATAGCCGCAGCGCCAGAATTGGAAATGTTGCCGCAATCACGCTAAGCTGCGGGTCTTGCAGCGAAAACAGCAGACACATATAGTGGCGCGCCAAACTGTCTACGATTTGCAGCGCATCGTAGGGCTGAGCAAACAGTTGACGATAGAGTGGGTTGCTTTGACGCACAGTACTCGCGCTGACCGGGCCGTAGTCAATACCGCCTGTGGTCTGCCCAATCCCTTGAACTGAGCTGGTCAACAGCATTTTGCCAATCGATACGCCATATTTCTTGGCTTCCTCGACCGCAAAGCCGATGCTGACCTGGTTGATCCGCTGAGAAACTCGTTGCGATCGCCGCGTCACCGGGATCATCTTCTGTTTCCCTGTAGAACCGCTAGTCAAATTGAGGTAAACGACCGGATCGGGGGTCAAAATATTTTGCTCACCCTGGGCAATCCGCTCAATGTAAGGCTCATAGGCGCTGTAGGGCAAAATCGGCATCCGTTGACGAAACTGGTCAACCGTTTTAATGTCCCTCAGTCTATACTTGCGCCCGACCTCTGTATTTTGATGTGCCCGTAGGAGCGATCGCAAAAATTGCTCCTGCACCTGAGCAGTCCGTTTAGTTTTACGCACAAAACCTGCCTTCGCCTGTCTCGCAAAGACGGGCAAAAGCGACAGCACTAGATTTTTCATTCAGTCGAACCTCACACCACACAAACCCACTCTGGCTCTGATTAAAGCGGATTTGTTAAAGAACTTCAAATTATTGGACTTTCGCCAACGTAACGAACAAAGCCATTTCTGTTTAATACACTGCCAATCTCCCAGAAATCTGAAGCTGATCCTCGAAGAATCGGACTGATGCACTTAACTTCAGAATAAGGGGAAACGGGGTTGCATAGATGTTCCTGAGAGACACAAGTGAGACCGACACACTAGGTGGGTCAGTTCGAGCTTGGCTGACCAACGTTGAACGCTACAGATAACCACAACTCGGTACGGGGCGATTTCCTAGACAAAGCCCTGTCAGAGCCGAGATTCAATGGCAAAACCTACCCCAGCATTGCTGATTTAGACGCATGAATTTCGTAGGGGCATGGCAATGCCATGCCCCCACAAAGGAAATTGAGATCCATAAATCGTAGCCGCATCCACCAACGCCACCCACCCCTACCCAAATTGCGGTTAATTGAACAAACTGACCAACCACCCATTAACGGTAGGGGCGCAGCATTCGGCAGATAAACCCTAAAATGAGCCAGAGTTTCTGCCCGAATGCCACGCCCTACCGGGATATTCGCGACTGTTCAAACCAACTTGCAAAACCAAGCAGTACGTTAGTCAATTGCGCTAGTCAATAGATATCGACTGTGGCCCACCGTTGCTACTGCCGTTGCTGCTATTAGTCGTGGAATAGGACAAGGTACCCGATTGCTGATCAAGCCAGGTTTTAACCGGATCTTCAGCCAGGTTTAGCCGAAACAGCCCTGAAAAGAAACCGCCCGCAAACGCTAAAGGTTGGGCTGTCAATTCTCTGAACAAGGGGGTAAGTTCATCAATAAACATGGCAGGACTTCTCGCTAGAACTTTTGATCATGCTAAGTAAACAAACGCTTATAAAGCCAGAGATTGCTCCAAGGGGGACTTTCCCGACTTTATAACGGTAATGCTGACCCGATCGTAACGCGAAATTCGGAGACTCAACCTTTCTGCTCTGGCATCATGCATTTGTCGCTGTCGCAGCCTGCGGGGCCTTCGACGCTGAGTTCACCGGAATCATAGCGTGTGAGAGCCGCATAGAAATCATCGGTTCTCTGGCGCGACTGCACCTCACGCTGAAGCTGGACGTAGGTAGCGCGATCGATTTTCTCAAACGGCAAACGTGGGAACGGCGCGTCAAATCGAGCTAGTAGTGCCGCACTGATGTAGCCCTCGTCGTGGGCGATCGCCCTATAAATCCGTTCTGCCAATAGCTCAATTTCGTCTTCCCGCAGCTCAATCGTGGCACTGGTGTTGTGAGCCGTGTAGTGCTGCTGCACCTGCATGTAGAAGTCAAACTGAGCCAGCGCTGAGAATTTCTCAATCTCAATTTCATCGGCTCCCGGCAGATTTGCCCAGGGCACCTCAACTGGAATTTCCACCAGCCATTCCGTGCAGCGGGGATCAAACGGATCATCCAAAAGCTGACCGTTTTCATCCTTATCGGACTGAGACGGCACAATCCTATAGCCATACTCTAGGCAAGCTAGCGCGACCGGATCGTTTTTGCGGAAGGTAATCCGCCGGATGAAGCGCTGTGCTTTGGGTGGGTGCCATCCGGGACTCGCACCTGTGAGCAATGATTTGGTTCCCGCAGGCTGAACGGTGGTGCAGCGGTTGGGACGCTTGATTTGGTGGCGGTCGCAATATTCCCACACGACCCGATGCACAATCTCTTTCCAGCGGCTCAGATATTCCTGCTCTCGCTGCTTAAACTCCAGTCCTTTCATGGTGTCGGGACGACCCGCTTCCCACCAGCGCAGCCACTCCACACCAAACGCCCGCACAAAGAAGTCAAACAGCCCAGTAAAGGAAACGCCAACAATCGGGTCATCAGCACGCGACTCCTGATAGCGCGGCTCCATAAACCGATGCTGAAGTAATGCCGCTACCGATAGCGCCCCAGCAGTAAACGCTTCCTCCTGTTCGGCAAAATTTTCGGGATCAAGCTGATTGAGGTGGACTTCAGCCAAATTACAGTGAAAGTTTTGCCCCAGAATCTCGCCGCAGGGATTCAGACCATAGCGTCCTTCGCCTTCGGCTCGTCTCTCGGCTTCCCCAGCCCACTGAATCGCACCCTCGCCAGAATAGTACTGTTTACGAACGGCTTCCGTGCATTCCTCTAAAGTGGGCTTGCGATGAAACACCCGCGTGTGGTTTGCCATGCGTAGCACGTCGCGTTCAGGGTCAATTCGCCAGTTGCCTGCTTCGTCCTGCATCCAGAGATTTTCTTTTGCGGTTGCGGCAGACTGATCTTCGCTGTCAAACTGACGCATTCCAGCCGATCTGCGAATGTTACCCGCTACCACACAGGCAGCGGCTTCATCGATCAGCAAGCAGCATTCGATCGAGCTAAGCTGTCGTCCTAACGCTTTATTTAGAATTGCAGCACAGCGCTCATACAGTCCTGGTAAACGGATGGGGTTTGCAACACCACCAAATCCCTTTAGCCTTTCCCCAGCAGGACGAACATCGCTGAGGTCGATCGCCACCTGTACGACACCCGAAAACTGCTCATCGGTGGAAAGCTCTAGCAGCGATTGGTAAGACTTGACCCAACCCTGGCGGCTATCGCCAACGCAAATTTGAACTTGGTTCCCAGAGATTTCGACCGTTGTTTCATCTCGTCGCTGCTGGACTGGAGTAGCTCCGATCGCTCCTTGCATCGTCACCACTAACCGATTACGGATTGCGGGCAATTGGTTGATATACTTTGGCTCTAGCACGGCTCCTGTACCGCATCCCATCATCGCCAAATCCATCATCAGCCCAAATGCCCGCCAATCTACGACGTTAGTGCTGGTGCAGTTATAGGCTCCCGAAAAGTTTTCAGATCTTTCTACCCACTTTGTGCCACCAACCCACAGCCAGCGACCAGAGGGCAAGCTTTTAAGCTGTCGCTGCATTCGTCCCAGGAGCTCGGCTTCTGTAGAGGTGAGCTTGCCCAGCCGAATGATGCCGTTGAGGGTGCGATCGCACACTTCATCCCAGGTTTCGCGCAGGTTTTCTGCTTTTTCTCCCCGACGGCTGTATGTCCGATAAAATACCGGATTCGCAGCCGGAGCGGCTTCAGGAAACTGGCTACTTTGACGGGTACGTTCGATGTCTTGAACCATAGGTCAAATCTCGTTAGTGTTACAGGTAGGGCTGAGGCGATGTACCCCGTAGATGTAGTGTCTTACCCTTAAAATGAACACTATATACGCTAAAACCCAGAAAGATCTATCAAGATCTATCCAAATAAACACTTTGGCTGAAATAGGCGAAAATTTGAATGCAAAGTTTCCTTGCCTGCTTGATCCGGACGGGCAAGATGCCCACTCCTAAAAAGGCTCGGAACAATGCCATAGCCCCCAACCCTTAGCCCCTTCCTATGCCTTTAGCTCCGTGGCGATCGCCTCTTTCCCGTGCTCTGCACCGCAACCGCTCCCTGGTTTATGCCCGTTACCTTCAACTGGCGACCGTTCGGGCGGATGGTCGTCCTGCCAATCGCACTCTAGTGTTTCGCGGTTTTTTGAACGACAGCAATCAGCTTAAATTTGTCACCGATTCTCGTAGCGAAAAGGCAGACCAAATTCAGCACCAGACCTGGGGAGAAATCTGCTGGTACTTTCCCAGTACCCGCGAACAGTTTCGGCTAACGGGTGAATTAACTTTGGTAGGACAAGACTTTAACGACGACACACTCACAAAAGCCCGGCAGACACTCTGGCAAGAACTCTCTGATGTTGCCCGTCTGCAATTTGCCTGGGCGCATCCTGGGAAACCCCGGTCAGAGGACGATGCTTTCTCACCACCGCCCTCTGATCCGGCGTTTCCCTTGCCTAACTTTTGCCTGCTTCTGTTAAATCCTGAACAGGTAGACCATCTGGAGTTGCGAGGCGATCCCCAGAATCGCTACCTGTATTTGCGCGATCAGAACCAGGAATGGTCAAGCCAATCAGTGAATCCGTAGGCTGCTGTGTAGGGGCAAAGCATTAGGTCGCAAACTCTGCAATCCAACCACAATCTCTCTACCGAATGCTTTGCCCCTACAGATACCGCTATTCCACGAAGGATTGGGTATTATCTGTTCACCAACACTAGATCCCTGCGCCGTCTAGAAATTCTTCAATGACTTTGTCTCGAATCCGGCAGCTAGCTTGCGATTCGGGCTGACTACCATTTTTGGACATACCATTTTGGGGCAGGCTTCCATTCAAGCTGTTTCTATTTCTATTTAAGTCAACTGTATCTAGTGCTAAAACTAGTTCGCGTGACTGACCTGCTGGAAGTGAGTTTTGCTGGAGGCTTTGCAACTGTTGCTCCAAGGATTCCAGGCGATCGACTAGTGCTCGAATCACTTGCGCTTCGGAGTCAGGCAAGCGTCCATGTTCTAGCGGCTCGACCCGCTCACCCGAACGATAAACAATGCGACCCGGCACACCTACCACGGTGCAGTCTGAGGGCACATCCCGCAGTACTACAGAGCCAGCACCGATTCGCACATTGTTGCCAATTTCCAGATTGCCTAATACTTTTGCTCCGGCACCGACAACAACATTCTCACCCAGGGTAGGGTGGCGCTTGCCGCTCTCTTTGCCTGTACCACCGAGGGTGACTCCCTGATAGATCAGCGCATAGTTGCCAATGATTGCTGTTTCGCCAATCACAACGCCCATGCCGTGGTCGATGAAAACGCCACAGCCGATCGCAGCACCAGGGTGAATCTCAATTCCGGTGAGGAATCGGGCAATGTGAGAAATCAGCCGAGGCACAAACGGAAGCTTGAGCTTGTAAAGTCTGTGAGCAAAGCGATGCAGAATTAAGGCTTGTAAACCGGGGTAGCAAAACAGCACCTCTAGCCAGTTACGAGCCGCAGGGTCACGCTCAAAAATGATGCGGAAATCAGCAATCAGAGTGGTTAGCACGAGTAGTTACCCCGTTAGGTAAGACAAACCACTCTCTATCGTAGCGTCACATCGGGTCGAAGAGAGGGACGTTCTCCAAGCGGACTTATTTCGTCGCTGAAACTGAGGTAAACAAACTGGTTGGGTTACTGTAGGCACTATTCACGCACAGTTAGCGTGTATTCATGTCGACTTCCTGACTCAAAGGCACCGACCCAAACCTTGTAGGTTCCAGCTTGCCAGCTAGAATCTTGAATGCTGGCATCGGTGTTGGTGCGTCCGGTATCATCGCCGCAACGAACAGTGCTATCGCTTGGACCTTGTACCAGTAAGGTGGTATCGCCGCCGCCACTATTCACTTGAAGCGTGAGTTGAGAAAAGTCTTGCTGAAGCACCAGAATATGGTCGGGCGTGGTGTCAGCGAACCCAACACAAAGGTTTTCGGAGCGATCGCGGTTAGCAATTGACGAAAGGGAAAACGAACCTTGGGTATATCCTTGCACGGTTCCATCGGCAGATGAGAAACCGGGGGACAGCGTCAGGGAGTCGAAGTTAGCGCTTTGGGCTAACGCAGGTGCAACTCCTAAGGTCGCTAACAAAGCCAGAAAGCCCGTCCACTTTAAGGACGGGAGGACAAACTTAGACATCAATAAAACTCCTCATCACAGGTGCAATGCAGTCTGACCCACATCGCTAGGGAAACACGGACTGACCAAACTGACAAATCTGATACACAATTCCAGTTTATCGTGTGCGCTAGAAGACTGGTTTGGACGCTGTGATGTTCCTCATCTACGGATGGGTCAAAAAAGGGTTACAGATGGGAAGGGGCACCCGCGTCGCGAATGCCCCTTCCCATCTGTTCTGTATTATCACTAGCGGCCATCTGGATAGCCAGGAAGGCGATCGCCCGGTGTCCATGCGGTGGGATCGTCAAAGACCTGAACGGACTCATTATTCTGGTCAAACGTGATTCTCAAGCGGTTTGTTCTGCCAACCACAAGGTAGCCCGACTGCCAGGAATCGTCGTTGAGAATAGGGCTAAATCGAACCCTATAGGCTCCTGGTGACAGATAAACCGTTTGCACTCCGTTGCCAGTGAAGGAGACTTCTTGAGCGGTATTAATCCCTTCAATCCAAACGGTCGTCCAGTTGTTGTCGAGAGACGTGAGCTCAAGGATAGTTGCCTCAACTAGGGTAGGTCGATAGGTGCGCTGCCAAGTATCCCAGTGCCAGCGCAGCACATTCTGCTGTTCTTCCCAATCTCGCCAAACAGCAGCTTGATGTTCCCGGTTTCTGTAAGCAGCTTCGTCCTGCCGTTCCCGTTCTTCTCGCTCTCTCGCATCCCAATCATCGTCAGCATCCTGGTACCAATCGTACTGGTTACGGCGTTCGTAGCGCTCGCTCTGCCAGTCGTCATCACCATAGTCATAGTCATCATCGTGGTCATCGTCATCGTAATAATCATCGTTATCGTAATAATCATCACGATCAAAATAGTCATCCCGGTCAGAGTAGCGATCGCGATCATCCCGCCACTCTTCACGGGCTTCTTCTTGGCGCTCGCGATCGCGATCCTCCTGCCATTCCCGCTCGGCTTCCTCCTCCCACTCTTCCTCCTGCCACTCTTGTTCTTGCTGTTGGCGGGCTTCTTCCTGCCGTTGTCGATCTTGTTCTTGCGCTTGCCGTCGTTGCTCCTGCTGTCGGCGGGCTTCAACCGGCCGCTGCCGCTGCTGTTCTTGCTGTTGACGAATTTCTTGGCGGCGTTGTCGTTGGGCATCCTGACCGGGGCGGGACTGTTTCGTGTTTGCTTCTGTTGACTGGGCTGAGTCGCAGATCAAGCAATCTTGCGAAGCGATCGCAGTTTGAATTTCAATTTCACTCTGTTGAGTTTCTGCATCAGGTGAGGCAAGAGGCAAAACAGAGACAGCTTTAGCGGGTGCGGCAAAGCTAGTAGCTGTAAGTAAAACCAGCGCAGCAATGGGGAGTTTCATAACGCCTTATACCTTAAGCAGGAGCAAAACCAAGTCAAGTATGATCTGATATTCCTTTTGACACTAGCCTGTTTTTTTGGCAACCGGATCGCTTCCTACAACTGGGTCACCCAGCTGGGTGAAGTTTGTACTTTTAGAGATGGATTGATCGATCGGTGACGCAGCTTCTTCTAAGAAGTTCCTTCGCAAAATAAAGCTACTTTAATTAAAGCTTTTTTGCGCCAAAGAAAGCCATTTTTGAAATAATTTGTGAGGGTAGCGATCGTCCCCATAGAGGTCTTTTAACTTCCTATTTTTATTGGGTTAGAGAGAAACTTACTAACCCTCTTCTTCGTCTTTGTAGCTAGTTCAAAATCACCTGGTTGGGCTAGTCGTCTGGATGAGGTGTCAACACTTGCACCCAGCCTAATCTGGTCAACAGAGACTCAAAAAACAAAAGCGTAAACCTATGGCAACCTACTACGGAAACTCCAGAGATAATGACTATATCGGCACCTTATCGAATGACTTGATTTACGGCTACGATGGTGACGATCGTCTAGACGGAAATAGCGGCAACGATCGAATTTATGGCGGTGACGATGAAGACATTTTGTTTGGCTATAGTGGAGCAGACCGGCTCGATGGTGGTGACGACGAAGATAGACTCTATGGCGAAAACGGCAACGACTATCTAGAAGGAGACAACGGCAACGATCGCCTCTATGGTGACAGAGGAGATGATCTGCTCTATGGCGGCAGAGACAGGGATTACCTGAGCGGCGGCACTGGCAACGACCGGCTCTATGGCGAGGATGATAGCGATCGCCTGGTTGGGAATGACGGTGACGACGACCTTTACGGTGGGGACGGCAACGACACCCTCTATGGCAGTGATGGCAAAGATTACCTCAGCGGTGGTGAGAACGACGACCGTCTTTATGGTGAAGAAGGCGAAAACTTCTTAGAAGGCGATAGCGGTCAAGACCAGCTATTTGGTGGAGCTGATGAAGACCTGCTCTATGGCGAGGAGGGTAACGACCGTCTTTATGGCTATGCCGACGAAGACGCACTGGTTGGCGGCAACGGCAACGACTACCTTTACGGCAGCACTGGTAGGGACAGGCTAGACGGTGGCAGCGGCAACGACCGCCTCTACGGTGGCAGCGGCGGCGATCAATTACTTGGTAACTCCGGCAGAGATATCCTGGTGGGAGCCGATGAATTTGCGACGCGACCTGGCGCTGGTGAAATTGACAGTCTCACAGGTGGTGCAGACATCGACCGTTTCGTTTTAGGCACTACCCAGAAGGTCTTTTACGACGACAGAAGCAACAGCACCGGATCTGCAGACTATGCGCTGATTAAAGACTTCAATACTGCCGGAGACAAAATCCAATTGAAGGGGACAGCCGCCAACTACTTCTTGCGTCCCTCATCTTCTTCTGGTTCCTTGCCCGGAAGCACAATAATTTACTTCAACAAACCTGGCGGCGAACGAGATGAAATAATTGGTGTGATTCAAGGAGTTAGCAACCTCAGCGCAAACGGTCGCTATTTTTCCTATGTTTAGGCAAAACGAACAGTTTAGAGCAGTGGGTTGAATAATTTGCCTTCTGCCGAAGGCAAGAGGTGAAAGGCAAAGGGCAGAGAGCAGAAGCGGTTTTATCGGCTTAAGCTT
Organism: Oculatella sp. FACHB-28; assembly: GCF_014696015.1. Lineage (NCBI taxonomy): Bacteria > Bacillati > Cyanobacteriota > Cyanophyceae > Oculatellales > Oculatellaceae > Oculatella > Oculatella sp. FACHB-28. Next base: position 21,412 of record NZ_JACJPJ010000103.1, read on the forward strand.
CTGCTTTTTGTGCTTTGCCTGCTTCTGCGCCCAAAGATCTACTGGCATCTAAAACGCATGTACTAATGTGGCAAGTCGAGGTAATATAGGAGGCTAATAATCCTATGCCTTGCGTGGGTCTTTCCTGCGACTCCCCAAGAGTTAGCGGTAAGATTATTAAGAACTATTTCCATATTTTCGGTGGAAGCGCAAGAAGTTTGCCTCTATGCCTACTCGTGCCAAGGCTTCAAAGTCCCAGATTAAAGAACAGAATGGACATCCTGTGGATGGCGATCGCCCTAACCCTCCAGTCAATTTGCATAACCCGCAAAACACGATTCGGATTCGGGGAGCGCGACAGCACAACCTGAAAAATATTGACCTGGAACTGCCCCGCGATCGCCTCATCGTCTTCACGGGTGTTTCGGGTTCAGGCAAGTCCTCCTTAGCCTTTGACACAATTTTTGCTGAAGGGCAGCGTCGCTATGTCGAATCACTTAGCGCTTACGCCAGACAGTTTCTAGGACAGGTCGATAAGCCTGATGTCGATGCGATCGAGGGTTTAAGTCCAGCAATCTCGATCGACCAGAAGTCTACCTCCCACAACCCCCGCTCGACCGTGGGCACGGTGACGGAAATCTACGACTATCTGCGGCTGCTGTATGGGCGAGCCGGGGAACCGCACTGTCCCCATTGCGATCGCTCCATTGTGCCGCAAACGATTGATCAGATGAGCGATCGCGTTCTGGCATTGCCTGACCGGACTCGATTCCAAATTCTTGCGCCTGTCGTACGCGGTAAAAAGGGAACGCACAAAAAACTGCTTTCAAGCCTCGCTTCAGAAGGATTTGTGCGAGTTCGAGTGGATGGTGAAGTGCGAGAACTGAGCGACTCAATCGAGCTGGACAAAAACCAGTTTCACAACATCGAAATTGTGGTCGATCGCCTGGTCAAGCGAGACAACATTCAGGAACGCCTAGTCGATTCGCTGGGCACCTGTCTGCGCCGCTCCGGAGGCATCGCCATTATTGACTTACTGAAGGAATCAAAGGGCGATCGCTCGGATAAATCTACAGCCAAGTCAGGCGATGGCTCGAACGTGATCCCAATCGCACCGGGACAGTTGGCGATCGCCGCTGAGCTAGGTGGCAAATACGGTGACCAACCCGCACCTCAACTGGAAACTGACGACTCAGACGAGGACGATCAGCCCGCTGAGCTAGTCTTTTCCGAAAACTTTGCCTGCCCAGAACACGGAGCGGTGATGGAGGAACTGTCGCCCCGCCTATTCTCCTTTAACTCGCCCTACGGCGCTTGCCCCAACTGTCATGGCTTAGGCACGCTTCGCACCTTTTCTGCCGAACTGGTGGTGCCCGATCCTGCTTTGCCTGTATATGCGGCGATCGCCCCCTGGTCTGACAAAGACAATACCTATTACTTTTCGCTGCTCTTTAGTGTCGGCAAAGCCTTTGGCTTCGAGATCCAATCCCCTTGGAATCAGCTTACGCCTGACCAGCAGCACGTAATCTTGCATGGTTCTGAGGAGAAGATTCATATTGAGTCCGATTCCCGCTACCAGGAAGGCAAAGGCTATCAGCGCCGCTATGAGGGCGTGTTGCCGATGCTAGAACGGCAGTATCGCGAATCCACCTCAGAGGTTTACAAGCAAAAGCTAGAGCAATATCTGGTTGAGCAACCCTGCGAAGTCTGTAAGGGCGATCGCCTCAAACCTGAAGCGCTGTCGGTGCGGTTGGGGCAATGCCGCATCAAAGATCTGACTAGCGTTGCTATTCGCGATTCCCTAAGTCGAATTAATGGACTGGAATTGAGCGATCGCCAAGCCCAAATCGGTGACCTGGTGCTGCGCGAGATCAAAGCCCGTCTGCAGTTCTTGCTGGATGTCGGACTTGATTACCTTACCCTCGACCGTACCGCCATGACCCTTTCTGGCGGAGAGGCTCAGCGAATTCGACTAGCAACCCAAATCGGCTCCGGTCTAACAGGAGTTCTCTATGTCCTGGACGAACCCAGCATTGGACTGCACCAGCGCGATAATGGTCGCTTGCTCCGTACCCTTACTCGTCTGCGCGACCTCGGCAACACGCTGATTGTGGTCGAACACGACGAGGAAACGATTCGTGCTGCCGACTACCTGGTAGACATTGGCCCCGGTGCAGGTGTGCATGGTGGCAGCATTGTTTCTGAGGGATCGCTAGAAGATTTGCTGAAAGCGCCAGATTCCCTCACGGGTGCTTATCTGTCGGGACGCAGCCTCATCCAAACACCAGCCGAACGACGGAAGGGAAATGGGCGATCGCTCAAGATCAGGAACGCTCACCGCAACAATCTGAAGACTGTTAGCGTTGAAATTCCGTTAGGCAAGCTGGTTTGCGTCACGGGTGTATCTGGCTCCGGTAAATCAACACTGATCAATGAGTTGCTCTATCCTGCGATTCAACATCACTTTGGGCGCAAAATTCCCCAGCCCAAAGAGATGAAAGAACTAACGGGGTTGAGTTCTTTGGATAAGGCGATCGTGATTGACCAGTCCCCCATTGGTCGCACTCCTCGTTCTAACCCTGCCACTTACACAGGTGTGTTTGATGTAATTCGCGATCTGTATGCCGAAACAATTGAGGCAAAAGCCAGAGGTTACAAGCCGGGGCAATTCTCCTTTAACGTCAAAGGTGGACGCTGTGAAGCCTGCGGTGGTCAGGGTGTCAACGTGATCGAGATGAATTTCTTACCTGATGTGTATGTCCAGTGTGAAGTCTGCAAAGGCGCACGCTACAACCGGGAAACACTCCAGGTGAAGTACAAAGGCAAGTCCATCTCCGACGCGCTCAACATGACTGCCGACGAAGCCCTCGACTTTTTCCAAAACATCCCCAAAGCTGCGGCTCGTCTGCAAACAATGGTGGATGTTGGTCTAGGCTACGTTCGCCTTGGGCAAACTGCTCCCACCCTCTCAGGCGGTGAAGCACAGCGCCTCAAACTGGCAACCGAACTCTCCCGTCGCGCCACCGGAAAAACCCTTTACCTGATCGACGAACCGACCACAGGACTCTCTTTCTACGATGTCCACAAACTGCTAGACGTGTTGCAACGCCTGGTAGACAAAGGCAACTCTGTCCTGGTGATCGAACACAACTTAGATGTAATTCGTTGCTCCGACTGGGTAATTGATTTAGGTCCAGAAGGGGGCGATCGCGGCGGTGAAATCGTTGCGGTGGGGACTCCCGAAGCTGTGGCAGAGTGCGATCGCTCTTACACAGGTCAATATCTCAAACAAGTCCTGGCTCAACATCCCCCCATGCCAGCAGAAGCGGAAGAACAGTGAGAGGATGCTCAAATAACCCATAACTAGCAACCCGTAGGGGCACAGCATTCGGCAGACACCCTCGAAAATAAACAGAAAATTTCCGCCCGAATGCTACGCCCTAGAGATATTCGCCATTCTCCAAAAACTCAAATCAACTCCAAGAATTTGAGTCAATCGAACTAAAACTCAACTCAACTAACATCCTGCTGTTCTACCTGTTCTATAAATATTCTCTGAAAGGGCGTAGCATTCGGCAGGTAAACCCTAAACTAAACCAAGCATTTTTGCCCGAATACTGCGCCCCTACGGGTTCCTGGATTACAGATTGGACTGTTCAACTATCCTCTTCTAAACCTTAAAGTTTTCTACTGTCCACAACAAATTAAGCCATACTACTGTCCAAAGCGGTCAATGGTTGAAGTATGGAGCCAGTGTCAGTGATGATTGGGGCATGGTTGGGTGAGTGGGCAACGCTCAAAGTTTCGGAGACAGTACTCACTGGTGTTAGCAGCAAACTTCATTCGAGTGATTTGGACAAGGCGCTAAAAGCCGCTACAAAAGCAGCACAGGAACAGCATCGGCAACTCTTTTTTCGCTGTGAACCTGACTTTATTCCTAAATTTTTAGAACAGTTCTTTAAAGGATCTGGGCTTCAGGAGTTACAGAAGCCACTCAACAATCAGGGGGCTCCTCAAGTTGACTTTTTGGTTGCTGCGTTTCGGGAAGCCGCACAAGAAGATCCTAAGATGCAGAAAGTTGATCAGTTACTCGTTGAACCCTGGCTCAAAGTATTTGTTGAAACTTATTTCTCCAAAACTGACACGTTTCTGAGGTTTCAGATTGCTAAAGAGGACTATTTCAAGCAACTGGTGAATCGGTTTGATGATGTTAAGTTTGGCGGCATTGCGGTTGAGGGACAGGAAACCGATAAGTCTGAAAAACTGGTTCAGATTTTTGTAATGCCCGATGTGCAGGAGGAAAAGCAAGCTTCATCTTTAGATCGGTTTGATATGGAGATAGAGCAGTTTAAGAGTCGTCAGGATGCATTACTGTGGGAACAACGGCGAAGATCGCAACTCGAAAGCTCTGGTCAAAAGTTTTCAGCGCAGCTTCTTCTCAGCCAAAGCAAAGCTCAAAAGCAAGTGTTGTTGGGTGCGCCAGGGTCAGGCAAAACCACGCTGATGAGCTACTTTGCCGTTAAGCTAGCGCTAAAACGGCCGCAGGACTTAGGACTGTCCGTAGATACTGATTGGCTACCGATCCTGATTCGGATTCGGGACTTGGAGAGACATCCAGACCTCAGCCCACTGCAATTCATCCAACAGTTTGCAACGGTTAACCTTTCGGTTAAATCACTGCCCCCTGGATTCTTTGAATATTGGCTAGAGGATGGACGAGCGCTGATTTTACTGGATGGATTAGACGAAGTTGCTGATCCGGCAAAGCGTAGTGAAGTGGTGCTGCGGCTGGAGTGTTTTCTGGGGCAGTATGCTCAAAATCGAGCTATCATCACATCCCGTCCGGCAGGCTATCGGCGTGACTTTTTCCGCACCGATGAATTTCCTCACTTTGAACTGTTGCCCTTTGATGACTCCAAAATTGAGGAATTTACTCGTCGTTGGTACGGTAGCCGTATTGCCGACCACGCAGAAGCAGACCGACGCAAAGAGAGCTTGAGCAAAGCACTGACAGAACAGCCACGGATCAAGCGACTGGCACAAAATCCACTACTGCTGACGATCATTGCGCTGATTCATCGCTATCAGGCTCGTTTACCAAAAGAGCGTCACCGACTCTATGACAAAGCGGTAGAAACCTTGCTCACGACCTGGGATGCAGGCAGAGAAATCACCACTCATTCTGTGCTGCGGTATCTCACGCTGGATGATTTGAGGAGATTAATGGAGCGTTTAGCCTACTGGATTCACAACCATCCAGAGGGCAGTACAGGAGAACAGGAAGGTGGCACGCTGATTGATCGGCATGAACTGATGACGCAGTTGAGCCAGTTCATTCGAGAGCAAAAGAAGATTGAACCTCACGAAGCCAAAGCAGAGGCAAAACGCTTTTTAGACCACATTCGCGATCGCACTGGACTGCTCAACGAACAGGGACAAGACTGCTATGCCTTTGTGCACAAAACATTTCAAGAATACTTAACTGCTCAGGAGATTCGCGATCGCCAAGAAGAAGGGCTAGAGGTGGTGCTAGAACATTTTCGAGAGCATCTGCACGATGCCCACTGGCGAGAAGCGTTGCTTCTGCTGATTGCCCAACAGCGCCGCACGAATCCCACAAAAGTGATTCAAACCATCCTGCAACAGCCAACTCCTTACGAGAACTGGCTACACCGCAATCTGCTGTTTGCAGGCAGTTGTTTAGCAGAGGACATTGAAGTTGTAGACGAATTAGCTTTAGATGTGCTGCAACGGCTAGTAGAGTTAGAAGTTAGCCAATCTGCTTTAGTAACTTCCAAAATTCGTCAACGGGTCTTCCGCATCGTTTGCAGCTTGAATGAGACTCGTTACGAAATTCAAGCGTTGCAGTTGTTGAAAGCAAAGGATCAGCAGCTTGAAAAGATTCGCTTACAGGAATATCAAGCAGCCCTAGGAGAAGAAGAAGAATCACTGCTGCTGCTGCTGGGACTGCTCCAAGATCTAAAATCCGACGTGCGTTCCAGCGCTGCTACGGCGTTGGGCAAGTTAGGCAAAGACTCAGAGCCAGTAGTGCAAGGGTTGCTAGGCTTGCTCCAAGACCCAGAATCCGACGTGCGTTCTAGCGCTGCAGCGGCATTAGTCAAGTTAGGTAAGAACTCCAAGCCAGTGGTGCAAGAGTTGCTGGGTTCGCTCCAAGACCCAGCCTTTATAGTGCATTCTAGTGCTGCCGACGCATTAGTCAAGTTAGGCAAGGACTCAGAGCCAGTAGTGCAAGGGCTGCTGGGCTTGCTCCAAGACCCAGCCTTCATGGTACGCTACAGTGCTGCTGCGGTGTTGGGCAAGTTAGGCAAGGACTCAGAGCCAGTAGTGCAAGGGCTGCTGGGCTTGCTCCAAGACCCAGCCTTCATAGTGCGCTCCAGCGCTGCCGAAGCGTTGAGCAAGTTAGGCAAGGACTCCGAGGCAGTGGTGCAACGACTGCTGAGCTTGCTCCAAGCCCCAGCCTTCATAGTGCGTTACAGTGCTGCCGAGGCGTTGGGCAAGTTAGGCAAAGACTCCGAGGCAGTGGTGCAAGGGTTGCTAGGCTTACTCCAAGACCCAGAATCCATTGTGCGTTCTAGCGCTGCCGAGGCGTTGGGCAAGTTAGGCAAAGACTCAGAGCCAGCGGTGCACGGCTTGCTAGGCTTGCTCCAAGACCCAGAATCTATTGTGCGTTCTAGCGCTGCCGAGGCGTTGATCAAGTTAGGCAAGGACTCAGAGCCAGCCGTTGCACTACTGCTGGGCTTGCTTCAAGACCCAAACTTCATTGTGCGTTACAGAGCTGCCGAAGCGTTGGTCAAGTTAAGCAAGGACTCAGAGCCAGTGGTGCAAGGGCTATTGAGCTTGCTCCAAGCCCCAGACTTCATGGTGCGTTCCAGCGCTGCCGAGGCGTTGGGCAAGTTAGGCAAAGACTCAGAGGCAGTGGTGCAAGGGTTGCTAGGCTTGCTCCAAGACCCAGACTTCATGGTGCGCTACAGGGCGGCGTCGGCGTTGGGTGAGTTAGGTAAAAAAACTGCTGTTGGTGTTCCCGCTGAACATATTGTTTTCGCTGTTGCTGAATGGATTGAGCAGCACCAAGACTCAGAGTATGTTGGTGATGGTGTTGATGCACTGTGGGGTTTGGTGGTGAGAGAGTAGGGAGAATGCAAACGCCTTTCCAAAGCGATCGCCCCAACTAAGCGGTAAACTAACAGCCTTATGTTCAAGCACAAGATGGGTAAAGGGCTATCGAGTACTAATCAAGTAGTTCAAAACATTTGCTGAGCACTCTTAGACATTCGCCGAACATTCTTAAGTACTACTTGAGTAGTCCAAAGCATTCACGGAGTAAGTTCAAACACTCATTGAACAGTCTCAAGTACTAGTCGAGTAGTTCAAAACACTCGTTGAACCGTCTCAAACACTAGTCGAGCACTCTCAAATACTAGTCAAATAGTTCAAAACACTCGCCGAGTAGGTTCAAACACTAGTCGAGTAGGTTCTAAGCCTGCTTCAGTAAGCTTAGAGACTCCTGGAGTAGTTCAAAAGACTACTCGGGTAAGTTTGAACACAGTAGATTAACTTTCCAATATTCTAAAAATTCTAATCACATTCCTCTTGTCTAAATTTTGGCATGAACGGGAAGGAGTGTGATTAGGTTGGAAGGGCGATCGCGGCGGTGAAATCTTTGCTGTAGGGACTCGTGAAACTGTGGCTTCGAGACTTTTCGTACCTTTGCAGGACGTTGTCGCAACCGCAGAAAACAGTTTGGCTTGCACTTGAACCTGATTGCTAGCTTATTCAACTATGAATTGATATATACCTCTTGATTCATTCAGGAGCCGTTTGTCTCCACAAATTATTTGCGACCCAAACCCCACGGCTGTTGCATCTTGAGCCGCTTGCTCTCCCGTGTAGCTTTTTTACATCAAATGCCTCAAAAGCTTACGTTTCTGTTGCTAAAGTGCTGAGCAATAATCATAAAAATTGCCCCTGAACCTTAAAACCGTCCTTCTACAGGTGCAAATCAAAAACCCCCCAATAGGTAGAATTTCTTTCGATAAATGTGTAGTAAGATACACCGTAGTCCTAAAGTCGTGCGACCTGAGGGCTTGTGAAGTTTTATGAGTGGCGGTAGTGAGGTCTAGCTGCTGTCTCTTCACACTCAAAAGAGCAACCTTGAAGAAGGAGAACGACATGCTAAATTCAGCTTTGATCGGTCTTTCTGCTTGTAGTCTATTGCTTGTAGCTAGTTTATCTGTCCGAGCAGAAGCCCCACGGGTTGAGCCACAGTTGCTCATGCAAGCGGGTTATCCCTTGAGCAACTACGCTGCAACAGATGCAGTACCTGTGCTAAGACGTGGTGAAACAGGACAGCCTGTTGCTGATGTCCAGCGCTTCCTGAAACAGACTGGACTTTATAATGGAGCTATTGACGGCATCTTTGGTAGTGAAACAGATGCAGCTGTTGAGCGGTTCCAAAAGCAGGCAAACCTTCCAGCAGATGGAATTGTCGGCTTTCAGACCTGGAAAGCAATGATTAATTTGTAGTTTCGCTCTGCGAGACAAGAAAAAATTGCTGACGCGTAGTAACGATATTTTGCCACAACAAGTATACACAGCCAACCCGCTGCACCAGACTCAAGTCCCAGAGCAATACTGGGGTCGAGAGCGTATGTGCAGAGCGAAAAAGCGCACCGAGCGCATTGTAGATCCATCGCGGAGGTGTCACTCGCGATCGCGCCGCTATCGTCGAACTGCCACAACAGCGCGCTTTAAAAGGATTAGAGCACTGGTTGGTGCAGCGACTCTGGTCATACTGGCAGTTGCTTACAAGCTAACTTCTCAAGACGTGACACCCCACGTTCAAAGCGACAGTAGTCACTCCGTTTCCTCGGTTCCAATTCCTGACCTCAGAGCAGAAGCCCATGAACTGTTTGCCCATGCTGATAGTGTTGGAGCGATCGCCATAGGGGTTGCTGAAGGAACTCGAACAATAGAGGGTGAGCAAACTGAAAGTTGGAGCAGCCATATTGATTCAGGCAATGGAGTAATCAACCAAGGCACCTTTGCTTGGCAGATGGAAGCAGCATCACCAGAGGCAGCCGACCAAGCCGCAATTCACCACATCCAGAACGAAGTTATTCCTCACATTCTTCAAGATGCTCAACGAGAAGGCATAACGTTAGAGCCTGAAATCTTGGTACAAGCAGTCGATCTATGGAACCAAGCACCTGAAGCCGGAGCTGACTTTGTAGAAAACTTCAAGCAATGTCAGCGAGGCAGTCAGCTAGAGGAGGCACTATTGTGTGCTCGGATTTACTCCTATTATGACCCTGTGACTGGAGAACTCGAAGCGCCTGGATTTGACAACGACATCGCGTGGCTAGAGCAGGATCAAAGACGACGACTTAACACGATTCAGCAAGTATTACGCTTCAACCAGTAAAATGGACAACTTATGGAGGGTAGCCGAGATTCACATCAAAGGCATCGTATCCTCTATGGAACTGCTTTCAGTAGAAACTTGAATGTCTAAACCAGGTCGAAATGCAGCGATCGCAATCTTAGTAATCATTGGTGTGATTACAGCTTCTCCAGTCATCACTGCATTAAATCCAACTGGAATCACATCTTTGTACAATGTTACTTTTGAAGATGATGCCATCTTGCTGCTAGTCAGGCATCGTCAGGTCATGCTGGGGGTACTCGGTGCTGCCTTAGTTTACGGAGCATTTCTCCATCATTTGCGAATGATGGTTATTACTGCTGCTGTAGTCAGCAAACTTGCTTTCATTGGACTATGTATCACTACACCAGAATTAACGCAGGGACTTCAACGGATCATTTACTTTGACGCAGTGTCGATAGTTCTCTTGCTCATTGCTGGTGTTATCTTTTGGCGAAACCCTTCAGTGTGAGACAAACTTCTAACCAATTTGCGCGGCTAAGTACTCACCTCAATCCTACGGTGCTGCGTGAATTGAAAACTATTGTCCATGTGATCTCTTTTTGTGAATGACTATGTGACTGATAGAACTGTTTAGCAGTTAGGTTGACAGTATCGACAGAACCCTTAATCGGCTTCTTTGATAGGCTCATTTGCTTTGAGCTGAGATGCGATAAAAGGAATGCGAGGAGCCAGGAAAAAACCAACCATGCTAGCAAAGAGAATTGGCGTGAGCGTGCTGAAGCCTGTCAACTTTGAGAGCAGTAGCGTTGTACTGATTGGAGTGCGAGTGACTGTTACTTGAGAGATGCCATGAGACAAATCATGGCTAGAGCGGCGTTAGATTCAGGATAAACAACAGCGATCGCCTTTCCTAAACAAGCTCCCGTGAAAAATAGGGGAATAATAATTCCGCCCCGCCAGCCTCCGGTGACTGTAATGCAAATCGCCAGTATTTTGGCTGCTGCTAATTGTAAAAGAAATGTCGTGGTTAAAGGTTCCTTTGACAATTTCTTCGAGTTGGTATTCACCAAAATAGCGAGTTAACGGAAACCCCATTGCTAGGATGCCAAGCCCTAACCCTGCCAGAGTAGTGCGTAAGTAGATAGGTCCACGCAGCCTCTCAAATAAGTACTCACATTTGCGAAACACAATGATAAAGAACCAGCCTACGACTGCTCCCACAATTCCATACAGCATTGCTTGAGCAAAATCGTCGATGTTGTCAATGTTGTATTGAGGAAAGTGCCAGATTGGACCGATGCCAAGCTGAGTAATGGCTGCAAAGATTGTATAGCTGGCACAACTGGCAACGATCGCAGGCAAAATTGCTTCGTAATACTCGACAACATGATGATGATGCAGGATTTCTAAGGCAAAAAACGTTCCACCCAGTGGCGCACCAAATAAGACCGTGAAGCCAGATGCCATACCCGCAATACTGAGGCTTCTAAGTGCCTCTCCCTTAAGCTGAAAGCGATCGGCGAGCCATGTCTCAACTGAACCTGTCACTTGCACCATCGGTGATTCTGGCCCTGCGCTTCCGCCGCTGGCAATGCTGATCAGTGAGGATAAAATCATAGAAGGATTTTCGCGGGTTGCCAGTCGTCCTTTGTTCAGGTGAATGTTGTCAATAATGAGTCCAATTTCACCTGGGTTTCTTAATCGAGCAATCACCAAGCCAATCAGCAAGCCCGCTAGTGGCATTACAAACAACAGAGACAGCCCATTGATTGGGGCAAGAAATTGAATCATTCCCGATAAAACAATCCAATATATAGAGGCAAATAAGCCGCAAATGATGCCAAGGCTTGCCCATAACAATACCGATCGAGTGAAAACCAGCGGATTTTGTTTCATCACCTATTCTTGGTTTATGTTGCTAAACCTACAAAACTAATCAATAGGATACTGTCAACTTAACCAGAAAAGGCTATACAGAAACGCAAAGAAGCCCAGAACTACGGCAGGCGATCGCACAAACTTATCAAACAATTGGAATTGAAACATGCGATCGCTTCTTTGCGAGCCATGCCGATTTTTTCAATTGGGCAGCACCCAAGGGAGGATCGACGCCTTTCCAAGCCTGAAGCAAGCAGGGGATGTGGAAGAGTTTTGCGTCGATTTAGTTAATCAGCAAGGAGTTCTACTTTTACCCAGTCCCTATTTTGATTATGGGAAGCAAAATTTTCGGATTGGGTTAGGACGTAGAAATTTGCCAGAGTGCACTGAGAAATTAGATAGTTACTTAAATGATTACTTAGCGACAAACTAACTTGATGCAAGTCTACGGATAAAAGCGATCGCCAAAAATGGTAGAGGGGATTTGCTTGATGATACGCTCTATCAAGATGGCTTTTGCCCAAACCCTCATTCCTATTTTGGTTCTATGTTGACTATTGCAATGCCCAAAGGTGGGCTGTTGGGAGACAGCGTTCGGTTGTTGAAAGAAGTGGGACTGGATTTTAGCATTCTGCTAGATTCCTCCAATCGCCAGCTAGAGGTCTGGGATGCTAGCCACACAGCTAAAGCGCTGCTGGTGCGAAACTATGATGTGCCCGTCTATGTGGAATATGGTCAGGCGCAGTTGGGAATTGTCGGCTATGACATTTTGCGTGAAAAGCAGCCTCAAGTGGCTCACCTGGCAGATTTAAGATTTGGGCTGTGCCGGATGTCGGTTGCGGTGAATGCTGCCAGTTCCTATCGTTCAGCGTTGGATCTACCGCCGCACAGTCGGGTCGCGTCCAAGTTTGTCCGTTGTGCCTACGAATATTTTCAAAGCCTGGACTTGCCCGTAGAAATTGTGCCGCTTTATGGCTCGGTCGAGCTAGGTCCAATTACTGGAATGTCAGAAGCGATCGTTGATTTGGTAGCAACTGGGCGAACGCTGAAGGAGAATAACCTGACTGAAATCGATCGCCTATTCGACAGTACAGCCCGTCTGGTTGCCCATCCTCTCAGCTATCGGCTCAATCAGGATGGCTTACAGGAGCGAATCGAGCAGATTAGAGCTGCCACGCTGGCTCCCGTTTAGTCAGTCTGAAAAGAAGCGCGTGTCCCTGTAAGGGCTTAGATTTTGGCTAAGTCAGCAAGAGCTAGTATCAAATAAAAAGTCTCCTGCGTTACAGTTGGGATGCGTGGCTTTGGGCGACGCGGTTGACGTTCAGGGGTTGGCATGACCAGCACAACGACAGAGGCTCGGGGCAGACGAATTCAAGAAACAGACTGGCGGCTATTGCGGCGGCTAGTTCCCTATGCGTTGCGGAATAAGCGGCTGTTGGCGATCGCCCTCACCTTCCTCGTACCACTTTCTTTAGCAGAAGCCGTTCAGCCCATTCTGGTGGGGCAGGCGATTTCTCTGCTGCGCGAAGAACCTGTGAGCTGGTTTCTAGAAGGGCGATCGCTCTCTCAGGGGCTTAACATTCTGGTCGTTTTGCTCATGCTGACGATCGCCGTTCGGCTAACGTTAGACGGCGTGCAAGGCTACCTGATCCAGAAGGTGGGACAGCGGATCACAGCAGCGATTCGAGATGACTTGTTTTATCACGTCACCTCCCTTGCGGCCCGATTTTTCGACCGCACTCCTGTAGGACGCCTGATTACACGCCTCACTAGTGACGTAGATGCGCTAGGAGATGTGTTCTCAACGGGGGCGGTCGGCATCGTCAGCGATCTGTTCTCGATGCTGGTGATCACCGTCATCATGTTTACCTTGCAGTGGCAGCTTGCCCTGATGCTGGTGTTGATGCTGATCCCGGTGACAGGTTTGACGATTTTCTTTCAGCATCAGTTTCGCGTTGCCAACTACAAAGCGCGAGAGGAACTGTCTGCTCTCAACTCCACCCTGCAAGAAAACATTGTCGGCATTGGAGTGGTTCAGCTGTTTCGGCGAGAGCAGTTTAACTCCGAACTATTTCGCACTGTCAACCAACGCTACATTACCGAAGTTGACAAAACCATTTTCTATGACTCTGCCGTCTCAGCCACACTAGAGTGGATTGCGCTGGTGGCGATCGGGGGAGTGCTCTGGCTGGGCGGCTTACTCGTCCTGCAAGACAACCTATCTCTGGGCGCTCTAGCAACCTTCATCTTGTTTGCCCAACGCCTATTTAACCCGCTGCGTCAGTTTGCCGAACGGTTTACCGCTATCCAGGCAGGCTTCACTGCCCTAGAGCGAGTTAGCGACATCCTCAACGAACCGATCGAAATTCGCGATCCCGAAACTCCTACCCTTTCCACTGACTCATCCCCTCGCACCAAAATCGCTCCCGAAGACCTTTCCCTTCGTCCCTCATCCCTGATCCTTCCTCCTTCTTCGACCGTTCCTGGTGAAATCTGCTTTAACCACGTTTGGTTTGGCTACAAGCCAGATGAATATGTCTTGCGAGACTTAGACTTCGCCATTCGTCCTGGTGAAAAAGTAGCGCTGGTCGGACCAACAGGAGCAGGAAAAAGCTCAATCATTCGCCTGCTTTGCCGTCTCTATGAAATCAATCGAGGACAAATTTTACTCGACAATGTTGATGTGCGAGACATGCCTCAGGGAGAGTTGCGTCGCCGCATGGCTGTGATTTTGCAGGATGGTTTTCTATTTGCGGGTGATGTTAAGGGCAACATTGCTTTGGGAGAAACCTACTCGATCGAGCAAATCAAAGCCGCAGCGGAGCAGACTAACGTCGCCAGCTTCATCGAGCAACTACCTGAGGGGTACGATACGTTGCTGCGGGAGCGGGGTACAAACCTGTCGGGCGGACAAAAGCAGCTTTTAGCATTTGCGCGGGCGGCAATCCGTAATCCTCCCATCCTGGTGTTAGACGAAGCGACAGCTAACCTGGATGTAGGGACAGAAGCGATGATTCAGCAGGCTTTAGATAAACTGTTGATTGGGCGAACTGCAATCATTATTGCTCACCGCCTCTCAACGATTCGCAAGGTCGATCGCATCTTAGTTCTGAAGCAAGGGCGACTGGTGGAATCGGGCAGCCATGAAGAATTGCTGGAACAAGGCGGACTCTATGCCAGCCTGTATCGCCTGCAAATGTTGGAGGCTTAGGTTCTCTTTAAGAGTTAGCTTTTCGCGCTTTGCGCGAAAAGCTAACTCTAGGCACACTCCAGAAGACGTTGGAATTGGGGATGAGGAGGCTCAAATGAATTTACAAATAGAAGGCGATCGCCTCAAAATAAACCTAACCTTTTTAGAAAAACTGTTAGCGCTACAGTTTAACTACGCTTTTGAGATTCCTCTTGCTCAAATCGAGCAAGTTTCAACCGAGAAACCCTCTTCTCGGTTGCAGTATAGAATGCCTGGAACTGCGATTCCTGGTTTATTTGCGGCAGGCACCTATTACAGCGATCGCGGCAGAGAGTTTTGGTATGTGACGGGTGATCGCCACTACCTCGTCCTCGATCTCAAAGATGAGTTTTACCAAAGGGTTGTTTTATCCTTAGATCAAAACGAAACTTGGGCAGAACGCTTAGCTGGAACACGGGTTTGAGCCATCTCGATTGTCCAAAGGTTACTAATGAAACAATGTTTTAGGGTATTCAGTGAAATAATCGTCCTATACCAAATCTGTCTGTAGAGTAGCGGCATCGGTAGGGGCGGAGCATTCGGTCACAGTCCCTACCCCTAAAGCACAATTCTTTTGCCGAATGCTTCGCCCGTACACCAAATATTGCTTTTTTACGAAACGGATTCCGTATTGTAGAAATATCTGGGAAAACCAGAACTATGTTGGTGAATCTGCCCCATTCTTAGCAAGGTAGAGCGCAAGGATGAGTATCACTAGAATATTCAACAGTTCTCAGTTTCTTCAACCAGCAGATGGGGAACCCATCCGCTCAGTGATCACAGAATCTCAGGATGCGGTTGTGGTTGCCTGGTACGTTAAACCAGGACAGGAGATTTCTCCACACCTTCATCCTAACGGGCAGGATACCTGGACTATTTTAGAGGGAAGCGGCAAATATTATCTGGACAAGGCGGGAACGATGAAGGCGATCGCCGCTGGAGATGTTGTTGTTGCTCCAGTGGGCTGCGTACATGGTGTGTTCAACGATGGAGATAAGCCACTCGTTTTCATTTCTGTAGTGTCACCTGGTGATGCGGGATACCAACCGATTTTGATAGAAACGACTGTCACGCTACATCTTTGAACACTCATTTTCCAGATCAGGGAAGCTAGAAGAGTGCTGAATGAGATATGAAAGGGCTAATTCAGTATTTCTATAAGATCAAGTCAAATAAAGCTATTCTTTGGTGCTACTTGATTTGGTATGTTGCCATTGTTTATTTCTACTTTGATCCCTCACCTAAGATCTGGATTAACGCAATTGGCATCAGCGCTGTGATTGGAACGGCTCTATTGTTAAGCGTCTCATCTGGAAAGCCGAGTCATGGTAAATGGGATCATTGGCAAACGTTCAGGCTCTATTTGATGCCGTTTTGTGTTTCAAGTTTTTCAGCGTTAATTAAAGATCAAGGATTTATCATTATCTTCTCGTCAAGAATAGGAGAAAACCTGGTTGCGGCACTGTGCTGTGGGTTATTTCTGCTGGTCGTTTCAGCAATCAAATTGATCAAACATAAGTTATCTTCTAATTCTTAATCGCTAACCAGGCACGCAAAGTTTCTGCAACTGTCCAGGCTTGGGCAATGCAGCCTTTTGCAGTCATGGGAGCATCACCATCAAAAATTTCGCTGAGGTTTCCTAGTCCGTGTGTGGTGAGGTGATTTGCCATCGGTTCTAGGAGCTTTTGCGCCTGTGTAGGATTGTTGTAGACTCGCAGATGTGCCAGGGCAAAGGCACCGAGTAGCCAACCCCAAACGGTTCCCTGATGGTAAACGCGATCGCGTTCGGCTCCATTCCCAACGTAGCATCCTGCATAGTCAGGGTGGTCAGGCGAGAGCGATCGCAACCCATGAGAAGTGAGCAGCTTTTGCCCACAGACATCCACCACTCGCTGCTGCTGAAATGGCGTGAGCGGGCTTTGAGGTAACGACACGGCAAAGATTTGATTCGGTCGTAGGGAGTCATCATCTCCATCGGACGTGTCAATTACGTCGTAACAATAGCCCGTTGCGTTATTCCAGAAGCGAGAGAATTGGGCTAGGGTGCGATCGGCGATCGCCTCATACTCCTGATGCGGTTTACCAATCTGCCGCGCAAACTTTGCCATAGTACGAAGAGCGTTATACCAGAGCGCGTTGATCTCAATCGGTTTGCCAATCCGAGGGGTAATCACCTGATCGCCAACTTTGGCATCCATCCAGGTTAGCTGCACACCCGCTGTTCCGGCATAGAGCAAGCCGTCTGCCGCATCCAGATGAATGCTGTAGCGAGTGCCGCGACAGTGCCAATCGATGATGTCTGCCAACACAGGAAACAGGTCGCGCAACAAGTCATCGTCTTCCGTTGCACCATAGTATTGGCGAATGGCTTCAAAGTACCAGAGCGTCGCGTCAACCGCGTTGTATTCGGGGGTTTCTCCGGCATCAGGAAAGCGATTAGGCAACATTCCCTGATCGACATACTGGGCAAAGGTGTGAAGAATCGACCGGGCGATTGCTGGGCGACCTGTAGACAACGTCAGTCCCGGTAAACTAATCATCGTGTCGCGTCCCCAGTCTCCAAACCAGTGATAGCCAGCAATAATAGTTTTGCCCACAGGATCATTGGGTGAAGAGCGAGAGTGCTCTGCATACGCTTCGCGATCAACAATAAACTGATCGGCAGCTAACACCAGTCGATGAATCCAGTCTGGAGTTTTCTCCGCGTGAATCGGACGGCTAATTTCAAACAGTTGAATTAACTTTTGCTCATGAGCTGTTCTTAATTTAAGAGCGCTCTCACCCTCTAAACTAGGTTGCGGCTCAGTGCTGGCAACGATTGTGACAGATGCCCCTGGATCGAGAGTGACAGCAAAGGTTGCAGCATGGAGATGGTCTTCTCGATCGCTTAATCCGCGAGCGCGTTCTGCCGCTAAATCAAAGTTGTAATACCATTCATGAGCCGGAGTGACGCTGGCAGAATTGCTCAGTAAATAAATTGGAGCTGCACCCGGAAAAGCAGTAATTTGGATGCCTTGGGCGATCGCCTCAACGCTCATTTGCCAGCTATCGCCTTGAGTACTGCCGTGATAATCGCGGTAGTTAACAAATGCCTGAAGCGTGAGTTGCAGCGGTTGCGTGGCGCGGTTCAGCGTGTATTGCACATAGGTGGTATTGCTTCCGGGCTGCATCCAGATTCGCTTTTCGAGTTGGACATCGCTAAAGCCAAACTGCCAAACGGGAGTCGTTCCATCTAGAAAAAAACGCTCGATGTGATAATATCCCACCGGACTGACCGCACCGCCTACCCAACGATTTGTAAAAAGCGAATAAGACTGTTCGTTGTAGTAAACAGTCTCATCCAATTTGGTGACGAGTAAGGTACGTCCTAATGGTGGATTTAGTGCTGCCATGAGTAAGCCATGATAGCGACGGGTCAGCAGTCCTGCAATTGTGCCAGAGGCATATCCGCCAATACCGTTGGTGACTAGCCATTCTCGCGATTCGGCTGTTGGCAGCGTACCGCAAATTTCTCGCCCAAATTCAATATTCATGTGTAAAAGTCTTATTGCTCCACAATTCGGATCAAGTGACCATCAGGATCGCGCACTAGAAAGCCTTCGCGAAATCCTAGCTGATCATCCGGCAACCGAATTACACCTGATGAGACGAAATCATAGCCACCCGATCGCACTCGCTGTGCCGTTGCATCTACATCTTCAACTACCAATGTAGTTTGCCAGCCTATCAGGTCATTTGCCTGAGCATCATTCGGTAGCGATCGCCCATCAGAAGGCGTGAGATATTCCAAAAATTCAACGCCCATGCCCAAAGGTGCCCGCAGTCCAGTGATTTGCAAATGTGCCCCAAATACTTGATTGAGATGGGCTTGTTCCATGCCGTAGTTCTCACTTTCGCCTGCAACTGTTAGTCCTAGCAGATCACGGTAGAATGCGAGACTGGCTGATGTGTTGGAGATGGCGACCGCCGTATGGTCAATTCCTAAAAACAACTCATTACTAGATTCTTGCCAGCGAGGATCGCCCTTGCCCTCTGGATAGTAAATAATTTCTAAATTGTGTCCTTCTGGATCGCGAAAATAAAACGCCTCAATCCCTGCGGCGGCTGGAATGTAATCGGGTAGTTGTTGTGGGGCGGTAGAAACGTGCTGAATGTTGTGTTGTCGCAGATGTTGATATGCTTCATTCATATCGCTCACGACGATTGCAATGTGTTGAAACCAATGGTCGTTGCTGCGTGAGTCGGCTGGAATCGGTCGCCCCTCAGGGGTGAGATAGTCCGTCAGTTCAATTACCTCATCGCCTAGCTGTAACTGCACCACTCGCATTCGCACCCCAAATATACCTTGCAGTTGTTCATACTCACTGCCCCATACTTCCACATCTGAAATTTTGCGGAAGGGTAAGACTTCGGTGTAAAACTCCAGGATGCTCTCCATGTCTGATACTGTCATTCCTACACTGGCTACCGCTTGAACCGTTGACTCTGCGACAGTCGCTTGAGTGAGGATAATTGGGGCTGATGAAGTTTGACGTGGCTGATTTTGGGAAATGGCGCGATTAGGAGCAGTTAGGGCGATCGCCCCCGCCACCCCAAAAGAGAAAAAAGTTCGCTTGAGTATCTTACCGAATCCTGGCATTATTCTGATTTTTGAAGGAATACAATTGTTTAGGCTTTTATTTCACCCGATCTTTTAAGTGATCTGCGACTCGCAGCGCATTTGCGATAATCGTCAATGTGGGATTCACGCCAGAATTTGAGGGAAAGAAACTGCCATCTACCACATAGAGATTGTCTACATCATGAGTGCGACAGTTAAGGTCAAGCACTGAGGTGGTTGGATCTTCGCCCAGACGACAGGTACCGCACTGATGTCCCACTGCCTGTAAGGGAATGCTGTTACGTGGATAAATGCCCATTGGAATGATAAAAGGCTGCATCGAGTGATCATTGGTTTCCAATACTTTGATCCAGCGCTGCACCAAACGATCGTGCGCTTTTGTATTGTTGGGTTTGTACTCTAAACAGACCTTGTCACCCATTACCCGAACCCGATTGTCTGGATCAGGTAAATCTTCGGACTGTAGCCACCAACCCGTTGAATGGCTGGCAATTTGTTCAAGCCCGAAGCCTGGAACCAGTTTAACAAGCGGTGTTAATACAGCAGGTGTTTCAGCCGGAATCATGTCTCCCAGCACATTGCCCGTATTTTGGACTTGCCCCATTGGATAAGGAAAATCTGGTTCGCCCCAGTAGAAGTCGTTAATGGCGATCGTCTTTTGATAGACGGCGGGGTTTGGCTTGGAACTAAGTGCCAGAATTGCCGTTGCCAAATGCTTCATAAAGTTGCGTCCTACCTGATCTGAGCGATTTGCCAAACCATTGGGATGCTGATCATTGGCAGAACGCAACAGTAAAAGCGCAGAGTTAATTGCGCCACAGGAAACTACGACTATATCACTGGTGAAAAGCTGTGATTTTCCCTCAATTTCTGCTTCCACACCAGTCACTTCTCGTCCCGATGCGCTGGTGTGCAGTTGCACCACTTTGGCTTGGGTTACTAGAGTGACATTGCTGTGCTGTTGAGCCGGACGCACTGCATTTACATCAGCATCGGCTTTAGCGTGAACTAGGCAGGGAAAGCCATCACAGGTATTGCAGCGAATGCAAGGACTAAAGTCTGGATTTGTTTCATCCAGCTTGATTCCTAATGGCAAATGAAAGGGATGCAAGCCCTGATGCCGAAAACCATCGCTGATATCTTGCATCCGAGGCTCATGGCTCACGGGAGGATGGGGATAGCCCTCACTCATGGGTGGTTCAATCGGGTCTTCACCCTGCAACCCATGTACGTTGTAGAGTTTTTCTGCTTCCGTGTAATAGGACTCGAAGTCCTGATATTTTAAGGGCCAGGCAGAGGAAACCCCCTCATGGTGAGTGACTGTATCAAAGTCTCGTTCTCGCATTCGCAGGAGTGCCGCACCGTAAACCTTGGTGTTACCGCCAACCCAATACCCTACACCTGGACGAAAGGATTTGCCCTCAAGGTTGTACCACTTTTCATCAGTGTGGTATCGCTCTTTTTGATAAACCTCTTTGGCACTCCAGTTAGCTTTTTCGCGCGGTAAGAAGCTCCCACGCTCCAAAATCAAAATCTTCTTTCCGGTAGGGGCAAGCTGATGGGCGAGTGTGCCGCCGCCTGCACCTGTACCGATAATGATGAGGTCGTAGTGAGTGTTGGGGATCATAGAAGCTACTTTTAGAGATGAGGAATTAAAAGATGTAGGTTGGGTTAAGGAACAAGACTCAACGTGTAGAATTTCGCTAATGTGTAGATTCTGTGGATGTTGGGTTATGCTTTGGTTCACCCAACCTACGGTTTAGGGAGTGAGAGGCGATCGCTTAAATCGACCTCACCCTCCTGGTTGTAGTTGCAGCGAAAAATACAGCGTTTGTGCGTATGGTGATTGAGCTTGGCGCACTTAACGGCCCGTTGCCCAAATACAGACAGATATAATTCACTAGCAGAAAACATGCCAATCAATGGAGCAAAGATATAGAGCGGAAATGCCGTCCAAACCTGGGCAGGAAAAGCAGAGGCAAAACTGCGGGCGGGGTTCATGCCAAACCCGGAGAGCGGGGCTTCTAGGAAGACGTAGAGCATTACCAGACAACCTGCAAAGATGCCTGTATAACGACTGAGCTTTTTGTGGTTGCTGGTGAGTAAGACTGTGAGCATCATAATGAAGGCAATCACAAATTCACCTAGCAGGGCGGCAATCCAGCCCATTGCTCCGGGTATGGTGACGATGTAGTTGATGGGCGGTTGCGTAAATCCATTTCTGAAGGCTAAGGCGACCAGGTAAACCCCCAGCAATCCACCCAAGCATTGAAATAGAACGTAGAAGGCAGTATCCTGTCGTTTTACTTTGCCCAGTCGGTAAAAGGTGAGTGTGACGGCGGGGTTCATGTGTGCGCCAGATTGTTTACCCCAGGGAGAATAAACTAGGGCGATCGCTGTCATTCCCATTGCCACACCGATCAGGAATCGACGCAAATCAGCATTGGCGATCGCTTGATGAATCGGTGAATGGGGATGCTCAAAGATGACTGTAAACACTCCGGCAGAAATCATAAACAGCCCCAGCAGTGCCGCTTCCATCAAGTATTCGGGCCAATGCTGTTTAAGTGTGTTCACTTTAACCTCCTTGTGCCCGGTGTTCGGCATTCTGCAGGATCATGGCAGCCACTAATCCTGTCCATCCAGTTTGGTGACTGGCTCCTAACCCTGAACCGTTGTCACCGTGAAAATATTCGTGAAACAGAATATAGTTGCGCCAATGCGGATCGGATTGAAAAGTTTCTAAGTCGCTATAGAGCGGACGGCGACCCGACTCATTTTGCTCAAACAGGGCAACTAAACGGTGAGAAAGGGCGATCGCCACTTCCCGTAGCGTCATTTCCCGCCCCGAACCTGTCGGACATTCCACCTTAAACTGATCACCAAAATAGCTGTGAAACTGCCAAAGCGCTTCAATAATCAGATAATTGACTGGAAACCAGATTGGGCCGCGCCAGTTGGAGTTGCCACCAAACAAACCAGTCGTTGATTCAGCTGGTTCATAGTGGACGTAGTAGCTCTCCCCAGGACATTCCAGCACATAGGGATGTTCCTGATGATATTTGGAAATAGCTCGAATGCCGTGAGGACTGAAAAACTCACTTTCATCTAACATTCGCTCCAAGATTCGCCGTAGTTTTGCGCCGTACACAATCGACAACAATCGTCTGGCTCCCATACCGGGAGTTTCCATGCAGGCAACATTGTCTTTCAGATCTGGGCGATTCTGAATGAACCACTGCATCCGCTTTTTGAAACCTGGAAATTGCTCTAATGTTTCTAATTCCAGAACCGTCACGGCATAGAGGGGAATTAATCCCACCATCGATCGCACTTTGAGCGGCAACTGCTGTCCGTGGGGCAATTGCAGCGCGTCGTAGTAGAACCCGTCTTCGTCATTCCATAAAGCAATATTGGCATCTCCAATGCCATCGATCGCGTCAGCAATATAGAGAAAGTGTTCAAAAAATTTACTGGCAATGTCTTCGTAAGAATTATCTTCCTTTGCCAGTTCTAGGGCGATCGCCAGCATATTCAAGCAATACATTCCCATCCAACTGGTGCCGTCTGCCTGGTTGAGATAGCCGCCCGTAGGCAGTTCTTTGCTGCGATCGAATACTCCAATGTTATCTAGTCCTAAGAAGCCACCCTGAAAGACATTTTTGCCTGCCACATCTTTGCGATTGACCCACCAGGTAAAGTTGAGCAGCAGTTTGTGAAAGACTCGCTGGAGAAACTGGCGATCTTTGCGTCCATAAAACTTTTGCTCAATCTGATACACCCGCAATGCTGCCCATGCTTGCACAGGCGGATTCACGTCACTAAATGCCCATTCGTAGGCGGGTAACTGACCGTTGGGCTGCATGTACCATTCGCGAGTCAGGCGATCGAGTTGCATCTTGGCAAAATCGGGATCAATCACCACCAGCGGAATTAAGTGAAACGCCAGATCCCATGCGGCAAACCAGGGATATTCCCATTTGTCAGGCATCGAGAGAATGTCTTCACTGAACAAGTGGCTCCACTCGCGGTTTCGTCCTGCTTTGCGTTCAGGTGGGGGTTGTGGCTGCCCAGAATCGCCATTGAGCCAGTCTTGCACCACATAGTGATAGTACTGTTTGCTCCACAGTAAGCCTGCAAACGCCTGTCGCTGGATATTGCGTTCATCCTCTGACATGGGGAATGGATTAATCCGCTGATAAAACTCATCGGCTTCCTGTTTGCGCGTATCGAAAAGATGAGTGAATTCTGCCCCAAACGGCTCAGCAACCGTCGCGACATCACTCAGGCGTAGACGAATTGTCTTTGTTTCTCCCGGTGCAATCGATAGCTGATAGTGAGCCGCAAACTTGGTGCCAATGCGATCGCCATTCACGGCATCCTGTTTTTCCTGAACCACATAATCATTGATGCCGTCTTTCACATAAGGTGATTTATTGGGCACCCCAAACAGCCGGTCGTAGTTTGTTTCATTATCCGTAAAAAGCAAGTCTGAGCCACTTTCACAGTAAAGCCAGCGAGTTCCCAAAGTGGGATGAGCCGCTTCAACCACGCTGAATTCTTTCTCGTCTACCACTTTGATGAACGGTTTTTCACTCTCTGAATCCCAGTCCCAGGTGTTGCGAAACCATAGCGTGGGTAAGAGATGTAAGGTGTGGGCTTCTGAGCCGCGATTGGCGATCGCCACCTGAATCAAAATATCTTCAGGTGAGGCTTTGGCATATTCTACAAACACATCAAAGTATCGATTTTCAGCAAAAATCCCAGTATCCAGCAGCTCAAATTCTGGCTCATTTTTGCTTCTATTGCGGTTTCCTTCCACCAGTTGAGCATAGGGAAATGCCTGCTGCGGATACTTATACAGGCACTTCATGTAGGAATGGGTAGGAGTATTGTCGAGGTAAAAGTAATACTCTTTGACATCCTCACCGTGATTTCCTTCACTGCCCGTCAAGCCAAATAGCCGCTCTTTTAGGATGGGATCATTACCGTTCCAGAGGGCGATCGCAAAACATAATCGCTGCCGACTGTCTGAGATGCCCGCAATGCCGTCTTCGCCCCAGCGATAAGTGCGCGATCGCGACTGCTCATGTGAAAAGTAATCCCAGGCTGAGCCATAGGGACTGTAATCTTCTCGCACAGTTCCCCACTGACGCTCGCTGAGATAAGGACCCCAGCGTTTCCAGTAGGCAGTCCGATCTCGATCTTGCTGTAGGCGAACTTCTTCTGGAGTCATGACTACTGCTCCTGGTAGTTCCATAACAACCCACCATCCACAAAGAAAGTGGTGCCCGTCACATAATCGGATTCTGCTGATGCTAAAAACGTGACGATCGAGGCGACATCTCCCGGCTTGCCCAATCGCCCCAGCGGAATGTTACTCAGCAGTGCGCCTAATTTTTCTGGATCGTTTAATAGTTTGGTGTTGATGGGTGTCTCGATCGCTCCTGGAGCCACATTGTTAATCGTGATCCCGAAGGGAGCCAGCTCAACCGCAAGGTTGCGAGTGAGCATTTTTAAGCCGCCCTTGCTGGCGCAATAAGCCGCAAAGTGAGGAAAGGGCAATTCTTCGTGAACCGAGCTAATGTTGATCACTTTGCCCGGTTGCTTTGCCTCCATCACATGTTTGGCGAAAGACTGCGTGGCAAAGAATACGCCCTTCAAATTCACATTCATTACGGCATCGTAATCTGCCTCGGTCACATTCCAAAAGTCTGCATTCTTCTCAATCCCGGCATTGTTGACTAAGATATCTAACTTGCCAAAGTGAGCGATGCTATCTGCGATCATGCGCTGCACATCAGTAACCATACCCGTATCGGCTTGAACGGTGAAGCCATCAACCATATGACATTCACCACCCGCTGCTTTTACCTTTGAAAGGGTTTCCTCTGCCCCTTCAGGATGGGAGCGATAGTTAATCACAACGCTTGCTCCCTCTTGAGCGAGACGAATGGCGATCGCCTGTCCAATTCCTTGGCTGCTACCCGTAACCAGTGCAACTTTGCCTTCCAGTTTCATACTTACTCCAATGATGCTGTTAATGCGATCACGAATGAACGGATGAGTTAAAACTTTTTGAAATGCTTTCATGAAGCATTAAGCAAAGCTCAAAGAATTTGAATCCTATGATTTGCTTAAATGCAACGTAAGTTAGAGAAGTTAAAGGTTCATTTGTGAAATATTGAATGGCTTACGCCTATTACGAATACTTCAAACGCTCTACAGACGTTGATGGACAGCTTTTTACTTCAGGGATAGAACGACCCTATCACACTCAAACTTAAATTACATCAAAGTTAACCTAAAAAAATGACATTCATGATACTTTCGTCGTTTCTAGCAGGGTTGCAATCATCTTGCTTGCTGATCGTAATTCTCCCCTGAGCAGCTTACAAAGTTAATCGCTAAATGTCACTTATAGGTGAGACTGTTTCTGATCATTAAAGCCATCAGTTTTGACCTACTCTTAAAGATAGGTTGCCTCCCAACTTTTGGTCAGGTCTAAGTTATAGAATTACGATAACGGTGTGCTTTGGGGTCAAAGACCCCGAACTCGATTTGGCAAATTCTTCAAGTTTTTAAGCAAAAAGTGAACAGTGCTGATGACTGCGGTGGATATTGCTCAAACCATTCAACTAATTATTGCTCCAGTCGTATTAATTACAGCCTGTATGTTGTTTCAAAATGGAGCTTTGGCACGATACGCCAGCGTTGGTCAGGGCATCCGTGCGCTATCCCACGAACGGTTTGAGTTAGTGCGCTCTGAGAAAACAGGGAACACGTTCACCTTAGAACGACTGCAAGCGATCGATCGCCAGCTTCCTATCCTGATTCACCGTCATCGATTGATTCAACGGTCAGCGTTGTTAGCTTACAGTGCAACCACCATTTTTATCTTCACTATGTTTGTGATCGCCCTATCTGTCGTACTGAAAGCAGGAGCAATTGGAACCATCGCATTGATATTGTTTCTGATTGGCACAGGCGTTTTGCTAGTAGGCATATTCCTCATGGGGCTAGAAATTCGGATGTCTCATCGGGCAATTTGCTATGAAGTTTATCAAATCACCTCGTTAGGGAAATGAGTCCCTTTCACAGGCGAACCTTTAATTAGGCAAGCATCTACTTCTAGATCTTCGTCAAAACTAATCAGAGAAAGGTGACTAGGATTTTCTAGCAACGCTTTAGAAGCCAGAAAAGCGGCGATCGTCCAGGTCTGATATTTCCTGGCTTCCTTGCCAATCAGTTTCCCCGTTCTGCCGTCATAGTATTCGGGCCATTGATCAGGCAATAGGCGTTTCTCAGCAATTTCTAATGCTTTATAAGCTAGATCGTCTCTGCCCATCTTTAACATTGCGGCAGTTAGAAACCAGAGTAAAACGGGCCAACTGCCACCATTATGATATGACCAGGGAATGTTCTTAGGATCGCAGCCCGTTATGATTTTCCAATCCTGACCTTCTACTGCCGGAAAGCAAATTTTTAGCGGCATGTATCCAATCAAATCTTGCCAGCGTTGTTCAATCAAATTCACAATCGCCTGAGATTGTTGCCCAGTGGCAAGTGAAACAATCACAGACATTAAATTACCCAGTCCAAAGAAGCGAAAGTCAATTTGCCCTGGGCCAAGATTCCCTGCCAAATAGCCGCTGGTGCCAGAGAGCCATTCAATCAGCCAGGAAGGAATGGTATCTGGGTAAACATTGAATCGATTCACGGCCATATCACCAAATTCTTCACCTTTGTAACGGTAAATCTCATTTAAGCGCTGAAGGTCAATCCAGTAATATTTCCGTACATGATAGGTGAGATGACTGAGTCGAGCCTCAACTGCCTCTAGATAAGTCTTGCTTGTACCGTCTGGTAACAGCAGTTCACGGGTTGTCCGCAAGGCGGCATAAAAGAGTGCCTGAATTTCTAACGGATGCCCATACACCCCCATACGCCGATCGATCATGAATGATCCGTCGGGCACCAGTAGCGTAGGGAATAGGTCAAATCGAGCTTCCAGACAAAGCTGCAATATCATTTGAATGCCCTGCTGAAAGTCGGCACGGTGAGCCAGGGCTAAATCACCTGTCGCTTTGACATAAGCCCGCAGGAGAATTAACCACCAAAAGCAGGAATCAATTGGGGCAACTCTGGCGATCGCCTGCTCCCCAAAGTCAGCCACTAGATATTCTTCCCCTGCCTGCAC
Organism: Oculatella sp. FACHB-28; assembly: GCF_014696015.1. Taxonomy (NCBI): domain Bacteria; kingdom Bacillati; phylum Cyanobacteriota; class Cyanophyceae; order Oculatellales; family Oculatellaceae; genus Oculatella; species Oculatella sp. FACHB-28. Next base: position 48,725 of record NZ_JACJPJ010000103.1, read on the forward strand.
TTCCACTTTAAAGCTGGCAGGGTGCAGTCCTTGTCCGGGCTGAAAGCAATCTAGTCGTCGTTCGCGGCTCTGAAGCCCCAACACTGCTACTAAAAAGTTACGAACGATGTCTGGCTTGCCTTGCATGAGGAAAACTAGGGCAGACGAGACAAAATCACGCACAAAGCACTGATCATAATTCAGTGCCTCCGCTTCGGGATCGCGAGCGGCTACTGTGCCAATCGGCTCACCCTGATAATAAAGAATGGCGGCTTCAAGTGCTGTTTGAGCCTCATCAATCATCTGTCTGTACATTGCGTGCAGTTTGTCCCACCTTGCTTTCCACTCACTCAAACTTGACGGGTGTGCCTGATGTCAAAATGCGATCGCCTTCTCTCAAATCGGCGTGAAATTAAAGAAAACATCCTTACCTCTACAAACTCAGGAGCCTTCAAATGGATGGTCATGGCGTATGTGACCTTATCCTATCAAGCCTTCATGATGCGGGTTGTAGTTGTCAACATTTATCCAACATTTATCCAACATTTATCCAACGTGTATCCAACATTTACACCTGTTGGGGTTGTGCATGGCTCAATCCAAGCTATTTAAGCCTGCTTAACACTACTAACTTTCAAACTTAGCAACTCCAAACTTAGCGTTGACTTTGACCAGGGTAAGCAGTATGAATTTCGGGCGTTGCTGAAACCGTAATGGTTAAGTAGGTAGAGGAATAGCTCGATACTTCAAATAGTGAAGCAGCAAACGGAGTGAACATTTCAACATCTCAAGGGATTTGGAGTAGCACAAGGTTTTACGGTG
>NZ_JACJPJ010000104.1:0-9450 GCF_014696015.1 Oculatella sp. FACHB-28
TACTGCCCGCCACAAGTAATATTGTTGTTTCTTGATCGTTACCACCACTTCATCGAGATGCCATTTATCGGTGAGGTAGGGTCGTTTGCGCCGAAGCCCGTTGGCGTATGGCTGCCCAAATTTCTGACACCATTATCCGAATCGTTTCGTACGTCACCTCGATGCCCCGGTACAGCATCATCTTTTCAATATCCCGGTAGCTCAGGGGAAAGGTGTAGTAAAGACAGACACAATAACTGATGATTTCGCCAGGAAAGCGATGACGAGAGTACATGAACCGGGAGCCGCGAACAAGGTGGAATCAGTCCGATTATTCTACCTCAGCGTTAACTTGACAATACCCTGGCAACTTACAGACATTTTCTGATGGGTAAGCCATAGCGTAGGGGCAGTTCGCGAATTGCCCCTACAGGGATTTGTAGTTTATCCAAGTGGAAATTGCTGTAGACACAGGAGAAGCTAATCAACATTCAAGCTGTGTAGAACCAATCAGTCAGCATAGCGATAGCGACGCTCGAAATATCGCTGAACAATGTCCAGCAGAGTGGTCAATGCCCAGTAAATCAGGGCTGCCTCTAGCAAAATTGGTAGGACCACCGCTGAAGCAGAGCTAATTTGGTCGGCAATACTAGTCAATTCTTCAACGGTGACAACGGAAGCCAGGGAAGAGGCTTTTACCACGTCAATCAAAGAATTCCAAATACTGGGAATGGCTCGTCGCCACGCTTGCGGCAGAATCACATGCACGAATGTGTCAAACCGACTTAAACCCAATGAGGCTGAGGCCTCCCATTGTCCTCCTGCGATTGAGAGGATTGCTCCTCTAAAGGATTCAGAGATATAGGCTCCAAAGTGCAACGTTAAGCCGATGACGATCGATTGAAACGGTGTAAACCGGACGATGCCTGCAAAGCCAAAATAAATGATAAACAATTGCACTAGTAGGGGCGTACCGCGAAAGAAAGAAACATAAAGACTTGAAAGCCACTCTAGCACCCGAACTCCGGACAACGCCAGGATCGCAACGAGCAGTCCCACAAGCAACGCGAACACAATCCCAAGAACACTAATCCAAACGGTCATCAGTGCGCCTTTGAGCAACAGAGGCAGAGAGTCAATTAAAAGATCAACGACTGACATCTTCACCAAACCATGTGTTTGAAATATTTGCCAGTGTACCGTCTTGTTTAATGGCATCTAGTGCCTGGTTTACCTGATCTCGCAGTTCAGTGTTATCTTTACGGAACGCGAACGCCGTTGTTTCTCTAGTGAAGGGTTCACCCACCGATTTCACTCGATAGTTCGCTTCTTGCAGTTCAGTCAGGACGTAGAGGCGATCGTTGAGTGCCGCATCAACTCGATTTTGCTGAAGATCGGTCAATACCTGAGCAATGCCTTGATAATATTTCACCTCAGCCCCCGCTTCCTCTGCTGCTTTAGCAAAGTTGCTACCCTGGGTTGTACCAACGACTTTACCGCTGAGATCATTAACGCTTTGAATATTTTTGGGGTTGTCTTGGCTGACCAAAACAACCGCACCCGACACGGTATAAGGCTGCGAAAAGGCATATTGCTGCTCGCGCTCAGGTGTAACCGAGACTTGATTCGCAACAAAGTCGAATCGTTTTGCATCTAGAGATGCCAGCATACTTTTCCACTGCGTCGGTACGAACTCAATCGGTCGTCCTAGCCGCTTCGCTACTTCTGTAGCAATGTCGATGTCGTAGCCCGTCAATTCATTACTTTGAAGATCTCTGAAACTGAAGGGTGGATAAGTTCCTTCTGTTCCCACCGTTAGCGGTTGATCCGTACTAGCGCCTGGTGAATCACTAGATGTATCAGTCGAATTAGATCCGCAAGCTGCTAGCACTACTGCACTGCTGCTTGCCAGCATCAGTAGACGAATAAACTGCGATCGCGTTAGTTTCCTAATTATTAAATTAGGCTTAACCATGACACTGCCCTAATAAAAGTAATTAACCTTAAGTTGTAAAACAAAAGGAAATGGCTCTCATTCTTTATAATACGGTAAGTTTATCAATTTACCGTATTATGCTGGAAATTGTATCTGTGACTTCTACCTTTCGCTCTAGGAATACCAAGCAGTCAGGTGGAATTCAACGTAGGATGCGTCAGCGTAGCGTAACGCACAATTCTTTAGATCGCATGATATTGATATTCAGACTGATTTGAACACTGTTATTCCAGTGAATGTTGTTAGTGCAGGCAATCCTAACTTGCAATCCTCAAGGTTTTCATGCTTTGCTGGCAGCCTGAATCTTGTCAAACGTTGCTTCGTCTGCAAAGAACTGCTTCTGAATCAGATCCCATCCTCCAAAATCTTGAACGGTGAACAGAGTTTTGACTTGAGGAAACTTCGATGCTGCCTCTGCAACTACATTAGGGTTGACAGGACGATAACCTAACTGGGCGAATTCTTGTTGAGCTTCTGCTGAGTAAAGGAAATCGACAAACGCTTCTGCAACTTCTCTAGTGCCATGTTGATCAACGTTCTTGTCTACAACGGCAACAGGGTTATCGATCGAAATATTCACCTCAGGGATTGTATAAGGCAATTTCTGACCATTCATTTCAGTCAAAATAATCTCATTCTCGTAATTAATTAAAACGTCTCCCTGACCCTGGTTGAAAAATAGATTAGTCGCCTCACGGGCATCTTTTGTTAGTACAGGGACATTTTTATAGACTTCAGTAACATACTCCAGTGCTTGACGCTCATCACTTCCTGTTTGGGTCATAGCCCCCCACAATGCCAAGAACTCCCAAATCCCAATACCAGACGTTTTGGGGTTAGCCGCAATCAGCTTCACATCGTCTTTCGTCAAGTCTGCCCAAGTCTTGATGCCTTTAGGATTGCCAGGGCGAGTGACAATAGCCGCTACCGATCGCGTCACAACACCATTTTTGGGGGCTTCTCTTTCCCAACCTGCTTCAATCAAACCGGCTTGTTGGATTTTATTAATATCAAGGGCGAGTGCCAGATGTACTACATCTGCTTCTTGTGAACCTTCAATTACAGCGCGAGCTTGCGCACCAGAACCACCGTAACTCTGCTCAAAACTGACATTTTGGTTATGTTCTCTCTTCCACTTCTCAACAAATTTAGGAATGATTCGATCGTGAGCGGCTTCAGTAACCGAATAGGAAACTAACCTTAGCTTGACATCCGGTTTAGCGGCAGAACTACTTTCACAGGCAGCGATCGTCGCGCTCAAGCTAACGCCTAGCAAGAATAGGCAGACAAAGTGCCACAAAGAACGTCGGTTTAACTTATTGCCTATCGATCGTTGATACCACTGTCCAATAACCTGCAAAGCTTGAAAAATGTAAGTCTGGATTTGTGCAATCGAGTACATCATCTTAAACCCTGTCTTAGCCAAAACGCCCACTAATATACTCTTTAGCTTCTTGAGTACTAGGAGAATCAAAAATCTGTTTGGTAGGACTAAACTCCACTAATCTTCCCCGACGCTTACCGCCAGGATCTGTCTCTGTACTGAAAAATGCAGTCAGATCTGAGATCCGTGAAGCTTGCTGCATGTTGTGGGTCACGATGATAATCGTGTATTGTTCCTTGAGTTCTAGGCACAGATCTTCAACCTGTTTCGTTGAGATTGGATCGAGAGCAGATGCAGGTTCATCCATTAGAATCACATCTGGCTTCATGGCGATCGCCCGTGCAATGCAAAGCCTCTGCTGCTGTCCTCCAGATAAATCCGTGCCCTTTGCTTTCAGCTTATCTTTGACCTCATCCCAAAGCGCAGCCCGGCGTAGAGATTGCTCCACCAATTGGTCCATATTTCCCTTATAACCATTGGAACGTGGACCAAAGGCAATATTTTCATAAATTGACTTGGGAAAAGGGTTTGGTCTCTGGAACACCATTCCAACTTGACGCCGGACTTTTACCGGATTGATCTTGGGATCGTAAATGTTTTTTCCCTGGTAATTGATCTTGCCCTCAACTCTAGCGCCAGGGATCAGATCGTTCATGTGGTTGAAGCAACGTAACAGCGTACTTTTGCCACAGCCTGAAGGTCCAATAAAGGCAATGATTTGTCGTTCAGGAATTTCCATATTGACTTCCTGAAGCGCCATAAAATCACCATAGTAAACTTTGACCCCTCTGACGGCAAAAGTCGCTGTATCTAGCGGATTTAGGGTTGTATTGTCCGATCGCATAGGTATACTTTCTAGGGTTGTATTACAGTTGAAATTTGGAGTTTGTAGAGGCTGAGTTTGAGCAAGTTATTTGTTGCGGTACAAGGTTCTACTAATAAACTCGTCTGTACAGAAGCAACAACAAATGTTTTATTTTAGTAACGAGAAGCGATTCCGCAGATAGATCGCCACACCATTGAGAACCAGCACGACAAACAATAAAACAATGATGGTTGCTGCGGCTGCGTTAACAAAACCAGGTTCAGGGCGAGTAATGTAACTGTAAATCTGAATTGGCAAAGCCATAAAGCGCTGAAACAAACCAGGATTGAACGTGAGAAAACTTACAGCTCCAATGACAAGCAGAGACGCTGCATCACCGATCGCCCGCGAAACGGAAAGGATTACTCCGGTTAAAATTCCTGGAACAGCATAAGGTAAAACATGATTCCATACCGTTTGCCACTTGGTCACACCTAAGCCGTAGGACGCTTCTCGTAGGGCATTTGGAACAGCTCGAATCGCCTCTCTGGCAGTCACAATAATGATGGGCAAAGACAGCAGGGACAACGTTAGTGCGCCAGTAATCAAAGATGGGCCAAAACCCAAGAGATAATAGAAAACACCTAGCCCCAGCAACCCATAAACGATCGAAGGAATTCCAGCCAAGTTGGCAATGTTCACCTCGATAATATCTGTCCACCAAGCCTTTGGTGCATATTCTTCAAGATACAAAGCCGCTCCTACTCCGATAGAAACGGAAACTAACATGACTAATAGCCCTAGAAGAATGCTGCCAAAAATAGCAGGGCGTATTCCCCCGTCGTCTGAAAAACGAGAAGGGGTGTCAGTTAGAAAACCAGGCGTTAGCAACCTAACGAAGCCATCCTTAAACACGTCAATCACTAGGAGGGCAAGAACGACTAAGCCTATTGACAAACCAATTAGAAAGAGAATTTCAAAAACCTTGCCGATCCTCTCTCGTCTCTCTAGCTGCGGATTGAATTCCTTTGCTTGTTCTTGAAGATCATTCTGATAAAAAGAAGTCGCCATGATGTATCTAGTACTTTTCTTTGTAGCGATTAGCAATCCAATGACTGACAATGTTTAGAGTCAGTGTCAGCAGAAACAAAACAGCTCCCACGGCATACAGTGTGTTGTAATTGAGGCTGCCACGTGGGCTATCTCCACCAGAGATTTGAGCCATGTAAGCGGTCATGGTTTCCACCGTTTGAAACGGATTAATGCTGAGCCGCGGTTGTTGTCCAGCAGCAATCACAACAATCATCGTTTCACCAACCGCTCTAGAGATGCCTAGAATAATCGAGGCAGCAATCCCAGAAAGAGCCGCAGGAAAAATCACTTTGTTAATGACTTCCAGTTTTGTGACTCCCATCGCGTAAGCGCCTTCCCGTAATGAGCGAGGCACAGATTGCAGGGCATCTAAGCTAATAGAGGCAACGGTAGGCATGACCATGACCCCTGTCATTAGCCCAGCGCTAAGGGCGTTAAAGACTTCCAGGGGAAGAAAGTTCCGCAGTGTGGGTGTCACAAATAACAGAGCAAAGTAACCAAAAACAACTGTAGGTACTCCCGCCAGCAGTTCTACAGCAGGACGTAAAATCCTTGCCACTTTAGCTGAGGCGTATTCGCTTAAGTAGATAGCAGATGATAAACCTAGAGGAATGGCAACAAGCATGGCGATCGTTGTCGTCAATAGAGTGCCATTAATTAAAGGCCAAATCCCAAAACGTTTCTCTGCAAATAAAGGTGTCCATTCGGTGTCGAGAAAGAACTGCGCGAGTGAAACCTCTTGGAAAAATTGAAAGGTTACTCGAAAGATAATAAAAACAATTCCAAAGGTAGTGAGTACGGAAACTAACGCGCAACCGAATAAAAGTGCTGCAATAATCTTTTCCTGAATGTCTTCGCCTGCTTTTCTTTCAAGCGATCGATTATCTTGTCGATCCAATTCATCTCTATCAGTTGTGTTTTGCATAGCACTTAGAAAGCTGTTGGAGAGCGTGTTAAGTAAGTAGGGTGAGTTTATTTAAAGTTCTTGTTCGATCGCAATTCTACTGAGTAAATTCACCCGTACAAAAGTTAAAACGAGAACTATCCTAAAGGAGATTCGTGATCGGTTCGCCCGGCTTTGCATCGTTGAATTCAGAACCTGTTTCACCAGAGGCAAGCTTTTGTTTAACTTTAGGGTAAGCTTCATCGGGTAACGCCACATAACCAACTTGATCAACCCATTTCCAAGAATTCTCAATATAGAATTCAACAAAATCCTTCACTGCGGGTTCGTTGTCCAAAGACCTCTTGCTGACATAGATAAAGAGGGGACGAGACAAGGGTAAATAGACATTCTTCACAACATTGTCTAGAGGAACTGGCGTTTCACATGTTCCTTCTGGACTTTGCACAGCGACAAGATTCAGTTTGTCTTGGTTTGCCAGATAGTAAGATATGCCAACGTACCCTAAAGCACCTGCATCTCCAATAACCCCTTGCACAAGGACGTTTTGATTGTGACTCGGAGTGTAATCTGTGCGGCTATTTTTAGCTTTGCCTGTGATAGCCTGCGTGAAATAATCAAAGGTTCCAGTATCAGAAGCTGGGGCATAAAGCTTTAACGGCTGATCTGGAAATTGTGAATTAACTTGGTTCCAGTTGGTTACTTGATTCGCTGATTCAGCGGTCCAGATCTTGTTAAGTTCCTCAATAGTCAGGCATTCAGCAAAGTCATTTTCACGATTAGTAATAACCGCAATGCCATCTAGAGCGATCGGTAGCTCTACAACCTCAATACCCTTCTCTTTACACGTTTCGATTTCTTCATCTTTAATGGCACGTGAGGCACCAACAACGTCAATGTCACCGTTGCAGAACTTGCTGATGCCACCTCCAGTGCCACTCGAAGCAACACTAACCTGAGCATCAGGTCTAGCCCTTTGAAATTCTTCTGCAACAGCTTGATGAATAGGAAAACCTACCGCTCCACCATCAACACTGACTTCATTTTTCTTTTCTTCTATGCTGTTACAAGATGTTATACCAAAGGTGAAAAGTACTATTAAGGATGTTAGTGAAGCTTGGGATCTTAAATTTGGCTGCGGTAGAAGGTTGGGCTTACGAGGTGGGCGGTTGAGCGTAGGGTTGTGCATAGACAATGACTACAAAAGATCTTTCATTGCGTTCTTAATTCAGCATCCTAGGTGAGCCAGAAGATTTGCCTAGTCGTAAAAAGTTTGGCTCCCATATCGGCAGTCCAGTCAAACTGGGAGATGTCGCTATTCTCTGAAAGAGAGGTTGCGAGCGCCCTAGTTTGCTTAACTGCATTGGTATAGCAGTCATAGTTTTGAAGCTAAGTCAAAAATCATCAGCGATTCAACCGTTAAAATACTAAAACTTGATCGGTTTACCGTAGTTTAACGGTATACAAACTATTGTTTACACTCATCTCTCTAAAGGATTAACTTAACAAGCCGTCTTGACTATTCCAATCCTGGGGGTAGTCGGTGTGGTCGCTTATCAGCAGTTGCAGAATACTCTCGATAGACAACCAAACTACGAATACCCTTCCACCTCCCGCCAGAATGCAGCCCTAGCGCAGGAGCCAGGAGCCAGCCAACTAGCCCCTGTGATTGAAGTGCAAAGCGGTGATGTTCTGCGTATTCAAAAGGGGTGGCGCTCAGAAACGCTAAGGCTATGTGGAATTGATGCCCCTGAACTAGAGCAACCCTTCGGAACAGAATCGAAGCAATACCTGGAACAACTAATCCATTGAGTGAATAGGCAGATTATCTTAATCCCTCATGGCAAAGACAGGCAGGGCAGAACGATTGCAGAAGTGTTCATCTCAGCCCAAAATGCAGCGAATCCAGAAGAAGAGCGGTTCATTAATGCTGAAATGGTAGCTGGTAGCCTTGCTTATACCTATCCAGACTTTGTTGAAGATTGCTATAACGGCGATGTTATTGCCGAGGTGGAAGGACAAGCCAGCCAGCAGCAAGAGGGGGTATGGTCAGATCCTGCTGCACTTCCCCCTTGGGTTTGGCGACAGCAACATTCACGGTAAGGTCGATCGCAGCTTTTAGGCAATACCAGGGGGAGGCGATTGGAACTGAACGTAGAGGGTTGTTGAAAGACTTGATCAAGAAGGAGTTGAGTTAATGCGCAGGCGATCGCCCAATGCTGCCGACCCTAAGTATTGGCTAGACACTGAAAAAGTCGCAAGAATTTCTAATGTGAATGATCTACATCATTCACATTACTTTATGCAACAATTCCAAAGATTGATTCAATAAATCTGACTTGAGATAAACTGTCCTCTCGATTGACGGTTGTGTCGCAAAAAATTTTAGAAACTCTACCCATGGAGTTGAACTGCACGTGTTGTAACCCTACAGATAGCGTTTCAGGAATTTTTTGCGACACAACCTGTGATTCGTCGCTTTAAGATTTTTCGCATCTTTTCGGGGCGTTATCGCAACCGCAGAAAATGGTTTGGCTTGCGCTTGAACCTAATTGCTGGCTTACTCAACTATGAATTGTCACGTGCCTCTTGATTCATGCAGGAAGTCTAATGTTTCGCCAACAGTGTCAGTAGTGTCTTTACCCTAGAAAAGAGAACGGCTTATAGAACGAGCTAATGAATTGCAAGTGATATTTCAAGCTGCTTAACGAAGAAAACAAAAGAAAGGGCTTATTTCTGAAGAACAGACGAGATCTGAATACTCAGTTCTGACAATTTCGCTTGGGTTACTAAATCGATCTTTCCAACTAAACAACTGGCACAAACGTAGACACCGAGGGCGATCGAAAGTACGTCAATTGTATTTAGGGCAACTCGATTTATATTATTCGGTCGCAGGTTTTTGTAATGTTTCTGTTTTCTCAAGGGTTGAAAACGCTAAGTGCCGTCGTGTGTTTAGTGGCGCTTTGTCCGACTGCTTTGGCCGTTCAAATTAGTCAAGCTACTAATCCAGCGGTAATGCCGACCAGGAGCAGTGCGAGCGATTGTGCAACGGAGCTTGCTCAGTTGGAGCAGTTTGCCTTAAATGAGCTGGTTGATCAGGCGCGGCAGCATGTCAATGATGGGCAGACTGAGGCAGCAGCGATCGCCCTAATTCAGGTGTTTGAAGCGATCGGGCAGGTGGAGGATGTTGCAGCCAAAGTTACGTTGCTTGATCAGATGATCAACAGTTATGAAGGCAGCTCCGAGCGTAGCCTGTTAGAGCAACTGGTCAATCAGGCTAATCCACC